>NZ_JBMDJT010000032.1:0-31635 GCF_057809335.1 Microbacterium sp. FG3
ATCCTCCCCGTCAGCGCCTCCCGGCACTAACGATCAGTTGTCACCAATCCGTTCCTCACGCCCGTGCGGACAATCCGACGCAGGCTAAAAGCGGTCGCGTCGGGACGCTCTCCATCGAGAGACGTCATCGGATGGTGGTTCCATGCGAAGCCGTCACGCCGCCACCTCATCGGCGAGCAGCGCGGCCTGCTGGATGACGAGTTCGATCGCGTGCTCGCGGCCGTCGGGCGGGTACTTGTAGCGGGCGAGGATGCGCTTGATCTGCGAGCGCATCTGGGCCTGGACGGATTCCTTGTTGCGCCAGTCGATCGTCACCGAGTTGCGGATCTTCATCACCAGCTCGCGGACGATCTTCTTGAGCGTCTCGTCGCCGAGTTCGAGCACGGCAGATTCGTTCTCCGCGACGGCGTCGTAGAACGCGACCTCGTCGACGCGCAGGCCAAGCTCTTCGGCGCGCTTGGCGACGTCGGTCTTGCCCTTCATCTCCTTGGCCATCTTGACCAGCTCGGCGATGATCTCGGCGGTGGACAGGGTGCGGTTGGTGTACTTGGTGAGCGCGGCGTCGAGCATCTCGGAGAACTTCTTCGCCTGCACGATGTTCGAGCGGCGCAGGGACCGGATCTCATTGTTCATCAGCCGCCGCAGCAGGGCCTGCTGCAGGTTGGGCTGCTCGGTGTGCTTCAGCGACTCGAGGAACTCGTCCGACAACAGCGACAGCTCCTGCGAGTTCATGCCGGCACGGGCGTAGATGTCGACGACCTTGTCGGCCGCGACCGCCGCATTCATGAGCTGCGTAAACGCCGTGTCGAGGTCCTGCGGGCGCACGCCGGGACGATCGTTCGGGTTCTGCAGCTTCATCACCGCGACCCGCACCGACGTGAACAGCCGCACGTCGTCCATGATCGCCCGTGCCCGGTCATCGGCCCCGGCCAGCGAATGGGCCTTGACGAGGGCGAGCACCTGGTCCAGGAACCGCTTCGCACGGTCGTCGTCGGCGAGGACGAAGTTCGCCAGCCCTGAGATCTGCTGCAGCTGTTCCGCGCCGGACAGGGACGGTGAGGAGTCGTAGGGATGCTCATGCAGCATCGCCTTGACGATGTCGTGCTTCTCGAGCATGACATCGATGACCTCGTCGATCGGGACGCCCGCCTGCTCGCGGTCAGACGGGGAGTACACGGCGAGAGCGTCTTCGAGGTTGGACAGCAGGCCGATGTAGTCGACGATGAGGCCGCCGTCCTTGTCACGGAATCGGCGGTTGACGCGGGCGATGGCCTGCATGAGGCCGGCGCCGCGCATCGACTTGTCGACGTACATGGTGTGCATCACGGGCGCGTCGAACCCGGTGAGCCACATGTCGCAGACGATCACGATCTCGAGCGGATCGGCCGGGTCCTTCGCGCGAGCCTGCAGCTCCTGGCGGACCTTCTTCGAGTAGATGTGGGGCTGTGCCCACTGCTCGCTCGCGGCCGACCCGGTGATGATGACCTTGATCTTGCCCTTCTTCGGATCGGGGTCATGCCAGTCGGGGTGCTTGGCGACGAGCTTGTCGTACAGGCGCACCGCGATTTTGCGGCTCATCGTGACGATCATCGCCTTCCCGAAGGCGGCGATCTTGCGGCGCTCCCAGTGCTCGTCGATGTCCTCGGCGATGCGCTCCAGGCGCGGTTCGGCGCCGACGATCGCCTCCATGCGCGACCACTTCGCCTTCGCGTCGTTGCCGGTGTTCTCATCGACGCCGTCGATGATCTCGTCGGCGAGGTCATCGAGTGCCTCCCGATCGTCCTTCGACAGATCGAGCGGGGCGACGCGGGCCTCGTAGTAGATCTTCACCGTCGCGCCGTCCTGCACCGCGCGTGTGAGGTCGTACACGTCGATGTAGTCACCGAATACCGCGCGCGTGGACTTGTCGGCGTCGTCGATCGGGGTGCCCGTGAAGCCGAGGAACGTTGCGCCCGGGAGTGCGTCGCGCATGCTCTTCGCCAGGCCCGGCTTCACTCGGCCCTGCGCGTCCATCCGGTCCTTCAGACCGTACTGGGAGCGGTGCGCCTCGTCCGCGATCACCACGACGTTGCGTCGGTCGGTGAGCACCGGATTCACGTCGCCGGCGTCACCGGGCGCGAACTTGTGCAGCGTCGTGAACACGATCCCGCCCGATGCGCGCGTCAGGAGCTTGCGCAGGTCGGCACGGGAGTCGGCCTGCACCGGGGTCTCGGGGAGGATGTGCGCGGGTGCGAACGTGTCGGTGAACAGCTGATCGTCGAGGTCGTTGCGGTCGGTGATGAACACGAGCGTCGGGTTCATCATCCGCGGATCCTGCATGATCTTCGCCGCGTAGAACACCATCTCGAAGCTCTTGCCCGACCCCTGCGTGTGCCACACGACACCACCGCGCCGATCCCCGTCCGGACTCGACGCGCGCACCGTCGACTCCACGGCGGCGTTCACCGCCCAGAACTGGTGGTACTTCGCCACGCGCTTGACGAGCACACGCTTCGACTGGCCCGTCTTCGCATCGTTCGTGGTCTCATCGCTGAACACCACGAAGTTGCGCACGAGATCGAGGAACCGCTGCTTCTCGAAGACGCCCTTGATCAGCACCTCGAGCGACGGCTTCCCTTGCACCGGAGTCGGGGAATCGATCGACTTCCACGGCGCGTAATGCTCGAACGCCCCCGTGAAGGTACTCATCGCCGCCGAGAGGCCGTCCGAGATGATCGTGACGACATTCGTGCGGAACACCGAGGGGATATCCGACCGGTACGTCTGAATCTGGTTCCACGCCGACTGCATCGTCGCGTTCTCAGCGACCGGGTTCTTCAGCTCGAACAGCGCCACCGGCAGCCCGTTGACGAACACGAGCACATCGGGGCGACGGTTTTTGTGCTCGTGGATCGTGAACTGGTTGGCCGCGAGCCAGTCGTTCTCATCCGGGTTCTCGAAGTCGATCACCCGCATCAGGCGGGTGCGCAGGATGCCGTCGTCGTCGCGATACTCCACGCCGATGCCATGGGTGAGGATCAGGTGGATGCGCCGGTTCTCCTCGATCGCGCTCTGCTCGCCGATCGCCAGGATCTCCCCGACCACGGTGTCGACCATCTCGGCCGTGGCACCGGGGTTGATCCGCGCCACCGCGTCACGCAGGCGACCCTCGAGAATGCACTCACTGAACGAGACCCGCTCCGAATCCGGTTCGCCCGGGGCGATCAGCGACGCATTCAGCGTGTGGAACCCCAGCTCGGCGAACCACCCGAGCGCGCTCTCCTCGAGCACCGCCTCGTTCATCAGCGACATCCGGACCCTTTCGCGGCGCGAACGTGGATTACCCCTTCATCCACATGGATACACGACACAAACGACATCCGAATTACGCGGCCTCGTCGACCGGCACGCGGATACGGCCCGAGAGGAGCTCCGGGAGCAGCGCATCCCGGAGAGCGGCGAGGCGCTGGGCTTCTTGATGCTTCTGCCACGAAGCCTCGACCAAGCACTTCGCATCGGTCAAGGCGGCGCCGAGATCGTCGGGAACTGTGATCTCAAAGTCGAGGATTGCCTCCGATGGTAGCGACGCAACTGTTGTGCCCGTCGCGTAGCCCTTGGCTCGAGCACGGAAAGCCGGGGATTGCAACTGTGCCCATAGCGGCATCGCCAACTCTGGTTGCAGGTCGAAGACAACCTTGGATGTGTGATGAGTGTGGAGCGCGCCCTCGAGCGCGGGAGGAACGATTACGCCGCGCCCCACGAAGTCGCGCACCTGCGTCAGATCTGTGTTCGCGATCACGAGGTCCCAGGGCGCGAGCACATGCTTCGGCTTGAAATCCCCCGTATAGAACTTAATTCCAGCCCAATTGAGAGCGCCCGATTTCGTGAACGAACCGAGATTGAGCATCGGTCTTGCTCCCGGAGTCTCGCCGTCATCGAGGCCTGCCCCTTTGTATGAGAGTCCCTTTGCAACTGTGGCGATATCCCCAACCCGCACCTTCCGCTTCCCGGTGCTCAGCCGTGCCGCTGCGAGTTCTTCCGCCACCTCCACCGCGCGCCGGTTGGACTCGATCTTGTCGTCGAGCGCGCCGAGCGTCGCAGCGATCGCACGCTGCTCCGGGAGGGGCGGCGCAGTGAGACGAAGCCCAGCAAGCCGGTGCCTGGAAAGCTCCGTTTGCCCGGTGCTGCCCTCCGCCATCGCCTCGATTTCAGACTCGTGAAACCGTACGGCATACGCCATCCATCGGGGGTCGCTGTCCTGCGCGGGCCGAACTATCGTCACATGGCTGTCAGCCGTCGTTGCTTGGGTCAAGGCACGTACTGGTGCAGTTCGACCGAGGGTACCCACCCCGGTTGAGTTGACCAGGATGTCTCCAACCTGCAGTTGCTTCTCACTCTTCACCACACGCTTCGACGAATCATGTTTTCGCGCCGAATCGAACGTCAGGCGCCCATCACGAATGCAGCGCTGATTCACGACAACAACGTCCCCGCTGTCGGCGTACTTCGGTGTGATCCCCCGCCCGACGATCTCGGCAACGTCCGCGAGCGCTACCACGGGCCAACTCATACCAGCCGCCCCAGCTTCTCGCGCACGACCTTCTCGAGCTCGGCGCCGCGGTCGAACTCGGCGAGGAGCTCGTTCGTGAGCCGTTCGATCTTCTCGTCGATGGGCTCGTCGTCGGCCTCGGCTTCTTCGACCCCGACGTAGCGGCCGGGGGTGAGGACGAAGTCGTGCTTCTCGATCTCGTCGAGCGTTGCGGCCTTCGCGAAGCCGGGGACGTCCTCGTATCCGCCGTCGTGGTTGCGCCACGCGTGGTAGGTGCCGGCGATCTTCGCGATGTCATCGTCGTCGAGCACGCGCAGGCGGCGGGTCTCCATGGTGCCGAGCTTGCGGGCGTCGATGAACAGCACCTCATCGCGGCGTTCGCGGTGGCCATTGCCGCCGCGGTCCTTCGAGACGAACCACAGGGCGACGGGGATGCCGGTGTTGAAGAACAGCTTGTCGGGCATCGCAACGATGCAGTCGACGAGTCCTGCACGGACGAGGTTCTCGCGGATCTCGCCCTCGCCGCCGCTCTTGGAAGAGAGGGATCCGTTGGCGAGCACGAAGCCGGCGGTGCCCTTCGGGCTGAGGTGGTGGATGAAGTGCTGCACCCACGCGAAGTTCGCGTTGCCCTTCGGCGGGGTGCCGTACTTCCAGCGCGGGTCGTTCGCGAGCTTCGCGTCCCACCAGTCCGACACGTTGAACGGCGGGTTCGCGATCACATAGTCAGCGCGCAGGTCGGGGTGCAGGTCGTTGACGAACGAGTCGTCGGACTTCTCACCGAGGTCGGCCTCGATGCCCCGCAGCGCGAGGTTCATCTTCGCGAGCTTCCACGTGGTGTCGGTGAACTCCTGCCCGTACACGGAGATGTCCGACCGCTTGCCGCCATGCGCCTTCACGAATTCGGCCGACTGCACGAACATGCCGCCCGACCCGCAGGCGGGGTCGTAGACGCGGCCACTGTAGGGCTCGAGCATCTCGACGAGCGTCTTGACGACGCTGCGGGGCGTATAGAACGCTCCGGCGTCCTTCCCGGTCTCCTTGCCCGCGAACTGGCCGAGGAAGTACTCGTACACGCGCCCGAGCACGTCGTCGGCGCCGTGGTCGTCGGTGCTGGTGAACCCGATCGACCCGATGAGGTCGACGAGCTCGCCGAGCCGCTTCTTGTCGAGCCCGTCGCGCCCGTAGTTGCGTGGGAGCACGCCGCGGACGCTGACATTCTCCTTCTCGATCGCGTCCATCGCCTTGTCGATGTCCTGTCCGATCGTGGGCAGCTTCGCGCGGCCGAGCACGTACTCCCACCGTGCTGTCTCGGGAACCCAGAACACGTTCTGCGACGTGTACTCGTCACGGTCCTCGAGGAACTCGGCGATCGCGTCCGCATCGAGCCCATCGGCCGCCAGATCGGCCTCGAGCGCGGTCCGCCGCTCGGTGAACCGGTCGGAGATGTACTTGAGGAACACCAGGCCGAGCACGACGTGCTTGTACTCGCTGGGCTCCTGGTTGCCGCGGAGCTTGTCGGCGGCCTCCCACAGGGTCTGCTCGAGGGTCTTCTGGGGCTTCGGCTTGGCGGGTCGGGCCATGTGGATCTTCGGATTCTCTTCTCAGATTTGCGCTCACACGGTCATACGTGAGCGTGTCCTCACGCTACCGAGGGCGACGGTGCGTTGACGTTCAGGGCTGCGGGTACTCCCACTCCCAACCACCTTGTCCCGTCATGTCCAGCACGATCACGCCGGTCGCGGTCGGCACGTCGAGCACCATGCTCCCCGCCACTCGCTCGCCGGGGCCGACCACGGACGGAATCATCTCTGCGTCGGTCAGGCACGACCAGGCCGCCATCGAGTTCGGGTCTCCGTTGAAGGTGGTGCCGTTCTCGGCGATCACCTTCCATGTTCCGTTGAAGTACATCTGATCCGCGAACGCGGAGGTCGTCTCACCCTCGATGTCGATCTTGACGAAGTGACCGTTCTCGGGGCTCTCGGCGAACTCACCCGTGCACCCGGGATCGACAGTGATCGAGGTGACGACGAAGGACGCGTCAAGGGCGTCGATCGAGTCGCCGAACCCGAACACCTCGCCGACCCGCTTGACCAGGTTGCCGCGCGGCGACGTGCCATCACCTGAAGCCTGATCCTCGGTCGGCTCGGGGCTCGGCGTGTCAGACACCGCCGGTTCGATAGTCGGCGTGCTGGGCGCGGGAGCGGGCTCCGTCGGCGCGGTGGGCGCGCATCCAACGACGACCACGGCAGCGGCCGCGATGATGGCCCCGAGGGCAATCTTGTGCATGAGGTGACGTCGCCTTCGTGGGACGGCCGCTTGCGAATCGGCCAGCATCGTCGCTCGCAAGCCACCGTGGGGTGGACTGTGCGATACCCGGATGAAGCCAGGGTAGTGGTGGGGTGCGACATTTCCCGAGCACGGGAAGCGGTGGACGGAAGTGACACGGCGCCCCTCCCGGGATCGGGAGGGGCGCCGCCGGTCGGGTAACCGCTTATTCGTCTCCGTGTAGGTTCCCGCTCGAGATGGCGGATAACCCCAGGGATTCCACGCTAGTTGGCGGTGGTCCCGGACTCAGGATTCCACGGGAAATGGCGGATTCCTACACCGCTCTCTGACGCGCCGACCCTGTCTGGTCAGCGGCCTGTCACGGCGGCGAGAGCGCTGGAGGTCACTGCAGCTGGCCGAGCTCGAGCATCTCACCGTCGAGGAAGAACGTCGGAGGGGAATGCTGAAGCTTCGGTTGACTCTGGGACTGCCAATGACCCCACCACGAACGGATGCTCGCGGTCTCACTGTCACCGTTCCAGCACGACGGCGAGGCCTTGACCCACGCCGATGCAGATCGCCACGACGGCGACGCCGCCTCCGCGTCGCGCAAGCTCATGCGCGGCATGCCCGAGAATGCGGCCCCCCGAAGCGCCCAGCGGATGGCCGATGGCCAGCGCTCCGCCGTGGATGTTGACCCGCTCAGGATCAAGTTCAGGCCACCCGGCGACGCATGCGAGCGACTGTGAAGCGAACGCCTCGTTGAGCTCGACCACGTCGACATCGGCCCAGGACCGGCCGGCGCGTGCGAGCGCCTTGTTCGCCGCCTCGATCGGCGCGATCGGGAACAGATGCGGATCGACGCCATGCGCCCCGCGTCCCGCAATCCGCGCGAGTGGCTCGCCGGGCAGCGCACCCTCCGCGGCGATCAGAACGGCGGAAGCGCCGTCGTTGATCGGCGAGGAGTTGCCGGCGGTGACGGTGCCTTCGCCGTCGCGCGCGAACAGCGGAGTAAGCCCGGCGAGCTTGTCCACGGAAGTGTCGTCCCGGATGCCCTCGTCGCGTGCCAGGTCGGCCCCTGGCACGTGCACGATCTCGCCATCGTAGACCCCGTCAGCCCACGCTTTAGCTGCCAGCCGGTGAGAGCGCACGGCGAACTCGTCCTGGGCATCTCGGGAGATTCCCCACTCTCGGGCGATCTTCTCCGCCGATTCTCCATTGGAGATGGTCCACTGCTTCGGCAGCTTCGGGTTGGTCATCCGCCACCCGATGGAGGTGTTCCACAGTGTCTGGTTACCGACCGCCGGCCACGGCCTCGGCGACTTCTCCACGATGAACGGCGCCCGGCTCATCGACTCCACTCCGCCGGCGAGCACGAGACCGGCGTCGCCGGTCTCGACAGCGCGGGCGGCCTGGATCACCGCTTCCAGCGACGACGAGCAGAGTCGGTTGACGGTCACGCCGGTGACACTGGTGGGGAAGCCTGCCAGCAGCGCCCCGAAACGGGCGACGTCGCGGTTGTCCTCTCCTGCTTGGTTCGCATCGCCGAAGATCACGTCATCGATGCGCGCGGGGTCGAGGCCCATGCGCGCGACGGTCGCCTTCATGACGACTGCGGCGAGATCGTCGGGCCGGATGCCGCTGAGCGCGCCACCCGCCCGCCCGAAGGGGGTGCGGACAGCATCGTAGACAAAGCTCGCGGTCATGGCGGGCTCCCTTCCGTGGTCGGCCGAGGGTCAGGCGAACGCCGATATTCCGGTGATCTGGCGCCCGATGATGAGCGACTGGATGAAGTCGGTTCCCTCATACGTGTGGACGACTTCCATGTCGGTGAGGTGGCGGGCGACGTGGTTCTCCAGAAGGAGTCCGTTGCCGCCGAGGAGGTCACGGGCATCCCGGCAGAGTGCACGCGCGTGCTCGCCGGTGAACATCTTCGCGAGCGAGGCCTGTTCGTTCGTCAGTCGGCCTTCATCCTGCAGGGTGGCTGTGCGGAAGCAGAGCAGCTGCATCGCGGTGAGATCGGCGAGCATGTTGGCCAGCTTGTTCTGCACCAGCTGGTAGCTCGCGATGGGCTTGCCGAACTGGACGCGCTCCTGGACGTAGGCCGCTGCCGCCTCGTACGCGGCGAGTGCGTGCCCGAGCGCCTCCCACGCGACGGTGCTGCGGGTGCGATTGAGGATCGCGGAGACGTCCCGAAAGGAGCTCGACTTCGCGAGCTTGTTCCCGGCAGGGATCCGCAGTCCGGAGATCTCGATGTGCGCCTGCTGGATCGCGCGTTTGGCGATCTTCCCGGTGATCGCCTCGGCCTCATATCCGTCGGGGTATCCTCCATCGGCATTCTTCTCAAGGACGAATGCCTTCACCTTCGAGTCTGCGGTGTCGCGTGCCCAGATGATGACGATGTCGGCGACATGGCCGAGGCCGATCCACCGCTTGGCACCGTCGATCACATAGACGTCTCCTTCGCGGCGGGCTGTGGTTTCCAGCGCAACGGAGTCTGATCCGTGCTCGGGCTCGGTCAGCGCGAACGCGCCGAGCTTGCGGAGGGCTGCCATTTCGGGCAGCCAGCGCTGCTTCTGCTCGTCGTCGCCGAGCAGTGCGATGCTGCCCATCGCGAGTCCCGAGTGCACGGCATTGAGCGTGTTCACACTGCCGTCGCCGCGTGACAGTTCCATCGCGACGAGGCCGGTCTGCAGTCGGGTCAGTCCCGGGCAGCCGTAGCCCTGGATCGCGGTGCCCACGATCCCAAGCTCGCCCAGGGCGGGGAGGATCTGGTAGGGGAAGTCCGCCAACTCCCAGTGTTCGTTGATGACAGGGAGGACCTCGGAGTCCACGAATCCGCGCACACGTGTGATGAGGTTGCGGTCGTCGTCGCCGAGAAGATCACCGATCTGATAAAAGTCCGTATCCACCGGATGTGCCGCCTTCGTGATCGTCATCTTAGTGTCCCTCTTCCCGAATCGCCGGGACGGTGACCCGGCCGCCGACGTGGTCTTCATCGCCTTCCGCGTCTTGCAGCCACCGTCGGACCGCCTCGCCATCCTGGTCGAGTGCAGGAGGCGCGGTGCGGTAGGTCGCGGGGGTGCGGGAGAACGTGATCGGGTTGCGAATGGTGGGCACCGCCTGGTCGTCGGTGCCGGCCGGAACGCTCGGGTCCAGCCCGATCTTGGCGGCGAACTCGACGCCTCCGCGAACATCCAGGACCGGCGCGCATGGGACCTGCAACGGGCTGAGGATGTCGAACCATTCCCATGCGGTCTTGGACGCCAGCCGTGCTGTCAGCAACGGGCGCAGGGCGTCTCGGTGCGCGCTGCGGTCCGCATTGGACGCGAAGCGGGTGTCTGCGGCCAGCTGCGGCAGCCCGATGGTGTCGCAGAACGTGGCGAACTGCACATCGTTGCCGATCGCGAGGACCAGTTCCCCGTCACGGGTGGGGAACGGTGCGTAGGGGTAGATACTGGGGTGGTCGTTGGCCATCCGGGTAGGAGACTGCCCGCTGAGCAGGAACCCGCCGGTCTGGTTGACCATGCCCGACAGTGCGGAGGACAGCAGGTTCAGTTCGACGTGCTGTCCCTCTCCCGAACGCTGTCGGTGGTAAAGGGCGGAGGTGATCGCGATGCACGTGTGCAACCCGGTGATCACATCGAACACCGCAACGCCCGCGCGGAACCCTTCCGCGTCCGGCGCGCCGGTCACGCTCATCAGTCCAGACAGCGCCTGTGCGAGCAGGTCGTAGCCGGCGAGCCCCGCGCCTCCCGCGGTACCGAAGCCGGTGATCGACGCATAGATCACACTGGGGTTCTCCCGCTTGACGGACTCGTAGTCCAAGCCGAATCGCCGGAGCCCGCCGGGTTTGAAGTTCTCTGTGACCACATCGGCTCGGGCCGCGAGACGCTGTGCGAGGACAAGGTCATCGGGGTTGCGGAAGTCCAGCACCACAGACTGCTTGTTCCTGTTAATGGAGAGGAAGTAGGTCGACTCGCCTCGGTACTCCGGTGGCCGGTAGCTGCGTGTCTCGTCCCCTAGCGGACTCTCCACCTTGATGACCGTCGCCCCGAGGTCCGCGAGCAGCATCGTGCAGTAGGGGCCAGCGAGTACCCGGCCGAAATCCGCGACCAGGAGACCCTCGAAAGGACCACCGGCCACGTCCTGCACCGTCCGGCCATCCGGGAGCGAGCTCTTCATCATCGGGAACACCTCAGTCGTCGTGTTCGTCCAGACTCCCAGCAGCCGTTTATGTCCGTCCAATACCTGATCAGGCACGTATTGATGCTCTAATCTCATGAAACGAGGGCTGTTCCAGAACGGCACACTCGAGGCTCCCCATTTCGACGCCACCCTGGTGGTGTCGAGGCGATGGGGCCGGGAGCGGCCCGCGCCTGGGCGTGATCAGCAATGAGGCTAAGGAGAACCCATGGGTAGCAGGCTTGCAGGCAAGGTCGCGATCGTCACCGGCGCGGCGAACGGGATGGGGCGCGCACATGTGCGCCGCCTCGCCCAGGAAGGGGCGAGCGTCCTCGCCACCGACGTCGACTCGGCCGGGCTCGAGCACACCGTCGCCGAAGCGAACCGTGACGGCGGGACGGTCGTGGGGCTGGAGCAGGATGTCGCGATCGCGGCGAGGTGGGACGAGATCGTGGCAGAAGCCGAGCAGCGTTTCGGCCGGCTCGACATTCTGGTCAACAACGCGGGGGTGCTCATCCTCAAGCCCGTCGAGGAGACCACAGAGGAGGAGTGGGACCTCATCTTCCGCATCAACGCCAAGGGTGTCTTCCTCGGCACCAAGGCCGCGGTGCCTGCTCTGGTCCGCGCAGGCGGGGGATCGATCGTGAACATCTCGTCGATCTACGGCATCATCGGCGCACCGAGCGCCGCCGCGTACGAGGCGTCAAAGGGCGCCGTCCGGCTGCTGACCAAGGCCAGCGCGGTGGACCTGGCCAAGTACGGCATCCGGGTGAACTCTGTGCATCCCGGTGTCATCGCCACCCCCATGACCACGGGGCTGCTGGCGACGCCGGAGTCGACGAAAGCCGTGCTGTCCACGACGATCCTCGACCGGCCCGGCCAGCCCGAGGAAGTCTCGAACGTCGTACTCTTCCTCGCCTCGGACGAGGCTTCCTTCGTCACCGGCGCCGAGTATGTCGTGGATGGCGGCTATACCGCGCAGTGATCTCGGTCGGCCGGGGTCTGCGCGACCCCGGCCGACTCATCCAGACTTGTATGCCAATCCACCTTCCATCGGTACGGATTATGCAATAATCCCTGGATGGATCTGCAGCAGCTGCGCACCTTCCTCGCCGTCGCCGAGGAACTGCACTTCGGACGGGCAGCCGAGCGCCTGCATATGGCGCAGCCGCCGATCAGCCGCGGCATCCAGCAGCTGGAGCGGGAGTTGGGTGCGCGGCTGTTCGAGCGGAGCACCCGCAAGGTAACGCTGACCTCGGTGGGCGAGGCCCTCGTCGCCCCCGCCCAGGAGGTCCTGGACGCGCTGGACCGGGTGAGCAGGGTCGCCCGCGCAGCCGGGACGGGCGAGATCGGTCACGTCCGTCTGGCGTACGCGGGTGCGTCCTCCAACGTGATGGTCGGATTGCTCGCCCGAGCAGTCAACCAGAACCACCCAGGCATCCACCTCGAGCTGCTCAGTCAGCACTTCGCCCAACCGGCGATGCAGCTGCTCACCCGCGGCGACATCGACATCGCCCTCGGCAGGTGGGACCACATTCCCGCCGCCGTGCGCACCCGCGTGATCGCTGTCGAGGAACTCGTCATCGCCGTCCCGGAGACCCACCGTCTAGCCGACGCCGGTGCCGTGTCGATCGCGCAGTTCGAGGGTGAGCCGTTCGTGTCGCTCCAACCGCAGACCGGCACGTTGCTGCTGGAGCGGCTGCGACAGATGAGTAGAGCCGCCGGGTTCAACGCCGATGTCGTCCAGCACGCACCGGACTCGTGGACGCTGATGTCCCTCGTCTCCGCCGAGATCGGCTGCTCATTGACCCTGTCCTCGGTGATCGACAGCATCGCCGACCCGCACTTGCGCTTCCTGCGCCTGACCGACGACGTCGCACCTGTCGAGCTGCGGATGGCGTGGCTGCGCGACAGCGACGACCGTGCCTTGCACGCCGTGCTCCGGTTGTCCGAATCCGTCCTCCCGACGCCGCAGGACTAAGCCTCGATCCACCGATGGACGGGGCGTTGAGCGAGCGTCGTGACGTAGAAATGCCCCTCTGATCAGGAAGAATAGAGCTTGCTTAGGGTTCTGTTCGTCTGGTCGGAGAGGCATCTCGTAGATGCAATTCAAGCACGCCCCCGCCGCAGTGTCTGCGGTGTTCGATGATCCGAATCTCGTGTCGGCCGCGGGGCTGGTGCCGATGCTCCGCCTGGCGCGTTCCGCGGGGTTGGACGAGCTCGCGCGTGAGCGGTTGAGCGTCCCGACGGATAAGGGCGCCAACGCGGGTGCGAAGGTGATGGCACTGGTCGCGGGCATGCTCGCCGGGGCGGACTCGATCGACGACATGAACCTGCTCCGCCATGGCGGAATGGGCCGGTTGTTCGACCGGACGTATGCGCCGTCGACGCTCGGGTCGTTCCTGCGGGAGTTCCGGTTCGGACACGTCCGCCAGCTCGACGCCGTCGCCTCCCGGGTGTTCGCGAATCTCGCTGTCGACGCGCCGCTGCTCCGAGCAGGCGATGGCGAGCGGGTGATGGTGGATCTGGACGACACCATCATCGAGGTCCACGGATACCAGAAGCAGGGCGCCGGTTTCGGGTACTCCGGCGTCCGGGGGCTGAACGCCCTCCTCGCCACGGCATCGACCACCTCGTCGGCGCCGGTGATCCTGGCCCAGCGGTTGCGGCAGGGGAAGACCGGGTCCCCGAAGGGGGCCGCGCGGATCGTCGGCGATGCTCTCGCCACCCTGCGCCGCACCCGCGCCGCGACCGGGGCCAGGCCGTTGCTGCGGGCGGACTCCGCGTTCTACGGACACGCGACCGTCGGCACCGCGATCAAGGCGGGCGCCGACGTGTCGGTGACCGTGAGGATGGACCCGGCGGTGAAGGCCGCGATCGCGACCATCCCGGATGATGCGTGGGAGATGATCGAGTACACCGACGCGATCCGTGACGAGACCACCGGGCAGCTGATCTCCAAAGCCGAGGTCGCCGAGGTCCCGTTCACCGCGTTCCGCTCGAGGAAGAAGGCGGAACAGGTCGCCGGACGGTTGGTGGTGCGGCGCATCCCCGATCTGAACCCGAGACAGGTGGAGCAGCCGACCCTGTTCGACGTCTACCGGCATCACGCGTTCTTCACCACCACAGCGAAGGAGGTGATGGACACGGTGGCCGCGGACAAGACCCACCGCGGTCACGCGATCATCGAGCAGGTCCACGCCGACCTCAAAGCGGGGCCGCTCGCGCACCTGCCCTCCGGGGTGTTCACCGCGAACAGCGCCTGGCTCGTCATCGCCGTGATCGCATTCAACCTCACCCGCGCTGCCGGTCTCGTCGCCGACCGAGCGGGACGGCTCGCGAGAGCAACGACCGCGACGATCCGCCGCACCCTGATCCACGTCCCCGCACGGCTGGCGCGCTCCGCGCGCCGAATCACGCTGCACCTGCCCGAGGCCTGGCCATGGCAGACCGCGTTCGACCGGCTCTTCACAGCCACGCACGCGCCACCGCCAACGGTGACCACCTGACCATCGCCGCAACGCGGCACGACCGAGGACCAAGTGGACGACCGGGATGCGACGCCCGGAACTCAACCCTGCCCTCGACGCGTCACCGCGCCCCGATCATGCCGCCCCGGCACACCCACGGCTCATCGGTGGATCGAGGCTAAGGGTCGCCAGGTATCAATCCGCCTGCCATTTGGTATTGGAGAGAATCAGAACGAAGTGGAAGCGTGGAGTCCACTGTGCGTATATCAACGGCGAGGACAACCATGCACGCATTCGCGATCTTCCAAGACGATCACACGGTGACCGATGTGGAATTGCCGACCCCGACCCCCGAAGGCACCGAAATCCTCCTGCGCGTGGTTCGGTCCGGGGTGTGCCACACCGACATGCACCTGCGTGAGGGGTACTACGATCTCGGCAGCCGGGGGCGTCTGAATCTGATCGACCGGGGCGTCACCTACCCGCTTGTCCTCGGCCATGAGGTCGTCGGCGTCGTCGAAGCGGCCGGCCCCGACGCCGACGGGGTCTCGCCGGGTGAGCATCGCCTTGTCTACCCATGGATCGGCGACGGCTCCTGCGACGCATGCCAGGCAGGTCACGAGAACCTGTGCCCCTCGCCCCGTAACCTCGGCGTCGCCCGCCACGGCGGGTATGCCGAGTTTATCCTCGTCCCGCACCCCCGTTACCTCCTCGACGTCACCGGGATCGAAGAGCGGTGGGCCGCAACTCTCGCCTGCTCCGGCCTGACCGCCTACAGTGCCGCGCGCAAGGCCCTTCCGGCCACCGCGTCCGATCCGGTCGTGGTGATAGGCGCCGGCGGTGTCGGGTTGATGGCGATCGCCACGCTGCGCGCGCTCGGCCACGAAGCAGTCCTCGCGGTGGACCTGCAGGAGCGCAATCTGGAACTGGCGCGGCAGCTCGGAGCGACCACGACGATCTCCGCCCGCCAGGAAGACCTTGCCGCCGCCATCGTCGCCGGCGCCGGTGGGCCGGTCGCGGCGATCGTGGACTTCGTCAACAACTCCACAACAGCTCCCGCTGCGTTCGCCGCGCTCCGCAAGGGCGGAACGATGGTTCAGGTCGGGCTGTTCGGCGGAGAGCTGGTCATCCCCACCGCGTTGCTCACTCTGAAGATCGGGCTGCCTGCACCGACCGCACAAGCGCGCATGTCCCCGCTTGACCTCGTCTCCGGCGCGAGAGAAATCGTCGGCAGCTATCTCGGGTCCGCCGTCCCTTCTAGAGATATCCCGTACTACGAGACTCTCTGGCGGACAGGCAAGCTGCCGCTGGAGAAGCTCATCTCCACCCATATCCCGTTGTCCGAGGTCAACGCGGGCTTCGACGCCCTCGCCCGCGGTGAAGCCATCCGACAGATCATCCAGTTCCCCGGGGCGTGCGCATGACGGGCCTCCTCGAGCGCCGGAGCCTCAAGACACCGGACGGGACGCTTCTGCACCTCGAGGGGCAGGGAGCTCCCACCTGCCTGATGGTGCACGGCCTTGGCTACGCGAGCTGGGAAACGAAACCGCTGCGGGACAACCTCCCGACCGGCTACGGCCTGTGGAGCCTCGACAATCGCGGCACGGGACAATCGTCGACACTTCAGGGGCCATGCTCCATCGACGACCTCGCCGACGACGCGGCGAGAGCCATCAACGAGCTCCGCTCGCCGCTCGTTGTGATCGGGCACTCGATGGGCGGCTATATCGCGCAGGCCCTCGCTGCGGCCTACCCAGACATGGTCAGCGCACTGATTCTGATAGGGACCAGCCCCGGGGGCCCGCGGTCCGAGCCTGTGCCGGTCTCGACGACCCGCGCGTGGCAGGCAGCAGCAGGGCAGGCTCCAGACCTCTACGCGCGGCGGACCATGCCGCTCTCGTTCCGGCCCGGCTGGCCCCAGGAGCATCCCGAGCAGTTCGAGCAACTGCTCGGGGCACGCCTCACCCACCCCACACCGCAGCAGACCTGGCGAGCACAATTCGCCGCCTGCGAGACCTTCCTCGCAGCAGGCCTCGACGTGAGCCGGATCAGCTCGCCCACGCTGGTGATCCACGGCAGAGACGACCAGATCGTCCCGGTCGCGAACGGGCGCCTCCTCGCCGAAGCCCTGCCCGACGCGACCTACAGCGAGATCCGGGCAGCCGGACACGTCGTACACCTCGAACAGCCCGCTCTGATCGCGGAGACGATCTCGTCATTCATGAACGACCTTCACCTCACCCATCCCTGAAGAGAGGAAACCGCCATGCCCGTCATTGAAGTCGAGCCCGGCATCAACATGCACTACGAGGATCGTGGCATCGGCGCCCCGATCGTGTTCATCCACGGCTGGGCCGGCAGCGCCGACGCCTGGGACCTGCAGGTTCTCGACCTCGCCCACCACTACCGATGCATCACCGTCGACCTCCGCGGCCACGGTGACTCGGACAAGCCCTGGGGCGACTACACCTACGACCTTTTCGTCAGGGACCTGCACGTCCTCATCGAGAAGCTCGGACTCGACGCCGTGACGCTCGTCGGCTGGTCCATGGGCGGACACATCGCCCTCAAGTACGCGCACGAGCACCCCGAGCACCTCGCTCGCGTTGTCATCACCGGCAGCGGCCCCCGGTTCTGGCAAGCCGAGGACGCCCTCTACGGCACCCCGGCCGACGACGTACAGGGACTCATCGACGCCGTCCGGCTCGCCCGCACCGAGACCCTCGCCGGCCTCTATGGCAACAACTTCCACCGAACCGACCTCAACCCCACCAAAGACTGGTTCGTGCAGATCGGGTGGAAGGTCCCCGCATTCGTCGGACTCACGAGCATCCAGGCACTTATCGACAACGACCTGCGCAGCGTCCTCCCGTCGATTCAGATTCCGGTGCACGTGTTCACCGGCCGCCACGACATCATCTGGGATCCCCGCTGGAGCGAAGAAGCCCACCGTCTGCTTCCGAACTCGACTCTGACTCACTTCGAGAACAGCGGCCACGTCGCCTTCATCGAGAACCGTGCGGAATGGAACGACGCGCTCACCGATGCGATGGAGGGTAGGACCCTCCCGGAGTCGGTCGGCGCCAATGCCGCCGTAGAAGGGGGGGTGTGAACGATGAAGAACCTCACGCTCAAACCCGGACGGGCAGCGGCCGTCCTACCTGAACCACATCCGGCTCACCTGGGACAGCACCGCCGTGTCGCAGATCCAGACTTGGCTCAACTAACTCCACAGGTCTAGCGAACTCCCCGTAAGGCGTCGAACGGGGAACCCAAGACATGGCGGGGCGCCGGAACTCGGCGCCCCGCCATGATCGTTCACCAAATTGGGAGCGCTGAACGACCAGAGCGCCCACCCGACTGGAGAACCTTGGGCTCGGTGAGTCGTCGACAGGCTCCACCACCTGTGCCCTCAAGTTTGTCAGGGCCGCCGTCGCAGACAAGGGCCGCCCACGCCGGAACGCGTCGTCGCCCGGCTCCGAGTTGAAGACGGAGCGCGGACGAAATCTGCGCACCGACAAGCGCGACACCTCGGGAGAGCGTCACGTCCAGACCCAGTCAGATGCTCTGCCGAGGGCGCTCAGGGGCTGGCATTCACTGCTCCTCCGTGGCAATACCAACAAGGACCTTCGACGTGTCTCACGATAATTCGGGGTGCACTGACGCGCGCCCCACCTCCTATCCTTGTTCCTGCTGCGACCTGCTGCTCGGACTCGATGGTGTCCATGTCGAACACGTCGACCGCCGCCACGGGGTTCTAGTCGTGACGGTTTCGAGCTCTGCGACACCGAATGGGTGCCCTGGGTGCGGTGTCGTCGCGGTCGGCCGCGGGCGCCGCCGCCGGGTGCTACATGACGTTCCCGGGCCCACTCGGGTGCGGATCGTCTGGCGGCAACGGGTCTTCAGGTGTGACGAGGATAGCTGCGCGCGGAAGACGTTCGTCGAACAGATTCCATCGCTAGTTGCCCACCGCGGGTCGATCACGAAACGAGCCATCGCCTGGGCAGTCGGGCAACTCCGGCGCGAACACGCCACCATTGAAGGAATCCGCCGTCAGCTGGGCACTTCGTGGAAGACGGTGTGGCGCGCCGTCGAATCCGAGTTGGTGAAGCTCGCCGCGGACGAGTCCCGGTTCGCGAACGTCACCACGCTCGGCGTCGATGAGCATGTGTGGCATCACGTCGACCCGCGTCGGCGCGGGTCGAGGGAGCTGACCGGGATGGTCGACCTCACCCGCGACAGCAGCGGGAAGACACATGCCCGGCTGCTGGATCTCGTGCCAGGCCGCTCCGGGACCGCCTACGCGGGATGGCTGAAGGAACGCGGCGACGCGTTCCGGCGCAACGTGCAGATCGCGGCGCTGGACCCGTTCGCCGGCTACAAACGCGCGATCGACGACACCCTCCAAGACGCCGTTGCGGTGCTGGACGCGTTCCACGTCGTCAAGCTCGGCACCACCGCGGTCGACGAGGTCCGCCGGCGGGTGCAGCAAGACACCCTCGGGCACCGGGGCCGCAAAGGCGACCCACTGTTCGGGATCCAGACCATTCTCCGCGCCGGCGCGGAGAACCTCACTGAGAAGCAACGCGCCCGCCTTCACGCCGCGATCGCCGTCGATCCCGCCCACGACGCCGTGCACGTCGCGTGGCAGTGCGCGCAGAAGCTGCGCTCCGCCTACCACGCTAGGGACCTCGCAGAGGGGCGGCGGATCGCCGAGCAGGTCGTCGCGACATTCCCCACCTGCCCGATCCCGGAGATCGCCCGCCTCGGCCGCACCCTGCGCCGGTGGAAGGACGCGTTCCTGGCCTACTTCACCACCGGCCGGGCCAACAACGGAGGAACCGAGGCAGTGAACGGGATCATCGAACTGCATCGCCGTCTCGCCCGCGGGTTCCGTAACCGCGAGAACTACAGGCTCCGGATGCTCCTCGCCGCTGGCGGCCTGGCCCCATGACCCCCACCGAATGTCCGAAGAGCCGGCATTGTCGACCAACGACTCGACCGAACCGGCGTTGACGTACAGCGGGGGGAACCCGGTGAAATCCGCGTAGAGCGGGTTCGCGAGCGGCGCCGACGGGCTGGTGGTCTCCCCCAGCACGCCGGCGATCATGCCCTCCAGGAGCGGCACGGAGATCAGCGCGTCGGTCGCATCGTTGGTGACCAGCGTCGCGCCGCGGTTCTCCATGTCCAGCCACGGGGAGAACGCGATGACGTGCCCGGGCAGCGGCCGTCCCTTCGCCTTCAACGCCAACGGGATGGCGATGGCGAGATTGCCTCCCGCCGAGTCGCCGATGGTGGTGACGTCCTCGGGGTGGACCCCCCGCTCCAGCAGGGCCTCGAACGCCGCGACCCCGTCGTCTACCTGGGCGGGGTGCGGGTGCTCGGGCGCGCGACGGTAGTCCAGCACGAACGCTGTTACCCCGGCCGCCTTCGCGACGTGCGCGGCGAGCTTCCGGTGGCTGGCCGCAGAGCCGACGGCGAACCCGCCGCCGTGCGTGTAGAGGAGGACCTTGGAGCGATCGGCTCCGGCCGGGAACGCCCAGATGCCGGGCACGCCGCCGACCGTCTCCTCCTTGTAGGTGACATTTTCCGGTTCGATGGTCGGCTGGTGCCATTCATCGAAGATGCTGCGGAACAGCCGCATGTCCAGCTCGTGGGTGGCCATGAGCTCGGACCAGCCCAGATACAGATCACGCAGGGCGCTCGGGACGACTGCGGTCGCGGTGGATGACGAGGACATCGCATAACTCCCGGAGACGCAGCAGCAGATCCAGCCGATCCTCGAAGTACTCGTCATAGCGCGCCAGCACCTGACCGAACAGCGGGAACGACTCGGTGTAGGCGCCGCGCCCTGCGGTCAGCTCGGCCCGTCCTCCGCTGATCAGGTCGAGGGTGGCGAAGTCCTCGAAGGTGCGCACAGGGTCGGCGCTGGAGAGCACCGTGACAGTGCTCGTGAGTCGGATACGAGAGGTGACGGCAGCCGCAGCGGCCAGGACGACCTGAGGCGAGGAGACCGCGAAGTCCGCTCGGTGGTGCTCTCCCACGCCGAAGACGTCCAGGCCGGCCTCGTCCGCGACCTTCGCCCACTCCAGGACATCGCGCAGTCGCCCGGCCGCCGACAGTGGCGCGCCGTCGGCGCCGCGGGTGAGCTCACCGAAGGTGAAGATGCCGAACTCGAACGCTGTCGTCCCGCTCATCGGGCATCGACGGCATGTGCACCGACATGCTCGATGAGGAAGTCCCGCACGTCCGCGATCTCGGCCGCGTCGATGCCGTGAGCCAGACCCGGATAGACCCGCTCATGAAGGGTGGCGTGCGTGGGGAGGAACGCGCTGGTCCGCGCGATCGCCGGCGCCGCGATGACCCGGTCTTCCGCCCCGCGCCCCCAGAACACGTGCGGGCGGCTCACCGCGAGCACGTCGTCCCCGGGCTGGGTTCCCCGCGCGACGAATCCTCCGAGCACGACGGGCGCGATCACACGTTCCGGTCGGGTGCGCAGGAGCTGGCTCGCCATCAGCCCACCCTGAGAGAACCCGATGGGGACGACGCGCGCGGTCGGGTCAACGTTCGCGTCGACCCATGCCCAGACCGAGTCGGTGGCCATTGCCAGCGGTGCGGGATCCGGATCGCCGGGTGTGACGATCTCGTACCACGCTGCCCCGCCGTTGCCCATCAGCAGCGGTGCGCGCAGTGAGGCCCACGGCAGCCGAAGACCGAGCGCACCCGCAAGACCGGCGAGGTCGCGTTCGTTGGAGCCGAAGCCGTGAAGGAAGATCGCGACGGCCTCGCCGTCGGACCCGTCGACAGGTTGGGAGGATCGCACATCTCGTAGCAGGGAGTTCACTGACTCGTCGGCCCTTCTCATTGCAGACTGAATACTTGTAGATAAAACTATATCGGTTAGTTGTATCTACAACCGTCTACACGGCGCCACCGCGCGTCGACCGTAGTCAGATGTTTCGTCCGCCGGAGATCTCGATGACCGTTCCCGTGAGATAGCTCGAGAGCTCGCTGGCGAGGAACAGCACGACGTTCGCGACTTCGCTCGGCTGACCGAATCGTCCGAGGGGCACCTCAGCGAGCCGGGACTCGCGAATCCTCTCCGGCATGGCGTCGGTCATGGGCGTGCTGATGATGCCGGGCTGGATTGCGTTGACCCTCACCCCTGCGAAGCCGACTTCTTTGGCGGCGGCTTTGGTCAGGCCGACGATTCCCGCCTTTGCCGCGGAGTAATTGGTCTGACCGACGTTGCCGACCTTTCCGGAGATCGAGGACACGTTGATGATCGAGCCGCGGCCCTGTTCGCGCATGATCCCCGCAGCCTCGCGGGTGCCGAGCCATGCACCCCTCAGATGCACATCGATCACGGCGTCGAAGTCCTCGAGGGGCATCTTGCGCATCGTGGCGTCGCGTGTGAAGCCCGCGTTGTTGACCCACACGTCGAGGGATCCGAATGACTCCACGGCAACCGCCGCCGCAGCGGCGACCGCCGCCGGGTCCGATGCGCTGCCGAGCGAGGTCGCCGTGCGTCCTGGACGATCGAGTTCATTCAGGGCGCGTTCGAGCGCCTCGGAGGAGACATCCGTCAGCACCACGTTCGCCCCCTCGGCGAGCAGAGTGTGAGCCATCGCCAGACCGAGTCCGCCGGCGCCGCCCGTGATGACCGCGGTCTTTCCGTCGACCAGTCCCATTTCCGACCTCCTCGCGCGGTCACGCCCGGACGCAATGAAGCGGCCTGACCACGTTTCGATTCTGAGGGCGGGGGTCAGTCCTCGTCCAATACCGGTGTGCCGCGGAACTGAGACTTCGAGCGAAATAATCGCCGCGCGATCAATCTGTGCTGGTGATCGCTCGCCTCCGTGACGACAGCGCGTCGTAGGTGAGATCGGTCGGTTCGGCGAACGCGAGCTTGACGAGGCCGACCACGGACCGCAGGGCGGCCGAAGGGTTCTGGGTGCTCCAGCCGATGGCCGACTCGACCACGGGAAGCTCATCCGTGAGCGGGCGGTACGCCACGCTCTCATCAAGGTTGGCCCGCATCACCGACGTCAGGGTGAGAGTGACACCGACATGCGCCGCGACGAGAGCGATGATCGTGTAGGAGTCGGGCGCCGCCTGGACGACGTTGGGGGTGAAACCGGCTGCGAGGCAGACCTGCTGCAGGAGCGACTGCACAGACGAGCCCGAATCGGCGGGAAACGTCACCCACGGTTCATTCGCGAGGTCCCGCAACGACAACTCCGCCCGCGCGGCGAGCGCGTGATCCTCCGGCAGCGCGACGACCAGCTGCTCACGCTCGATGACCTGGTACTGCACGCCGGGGGCGATGAAGGGCAACCGGATGAAACCGAGGTCGAGAGTGCCGTCGACGAGGCGCGAGAGTGCCGCGTTCGCATACAGCTGTCCGTGCATCTCCAGCTCGATGTTCGGATACGTCGACCGGACGGCACGGGCCAGGACAGGCAGCGCGCTGTTGCTCGAGGCTCCGGCAAACCCCACGGTCACCCGGCCGTACTCTCCTCGCCCTCCGGCGCGCGCGGCGCGCTCCGCATCCTCGACGTCAGCGAGCACCTTCTTCGCCGGCGCGATCATCGCCTGGCCTGCGGAGGTCAGCTCGACGGAGCGCGTATTGCGGGCGAAGAGCTGCACGCCGAGGTAACGCTCGAGCTGACGAATCTGCTGGCTCAACGGCGGCTGGGCCATGTGCAGGCGCTCGGCCGCACGGCCGAAGTGCAGCTCGTCGGCGACGGCGAGGAACGCGCGCAGATGACGGAGTTCCACGGGATGACGACCTCCGCGTCGAGTGATCAATCTGAAGTCCTAATTCAACCACGATTCGGTATTGGACGAATATGGAAAGACCGGGCAGGCTCGGAGGAGAGCAAGGGAGGTCTGTCGGCATGGACGAATCGCGCTCCGGCGTCGACAAGACGATGACGCTCACGGATGCCATCCGGCGGTTCGTCCGACCTGGATCCACCGTCTCTCTCGAGGGTTTCACGCATGCGATCCCCACCGCCGCCGGACAGGAGATCATCCGGCAGCGCATCACCGGGCTGACCCTGGTCCGGATGACGGCGGACATCGTGGTGGATCAGATGCTCGCGGCAGGTTGCATCGATACGCTGATCTCGTCCTTCGTCGGCAATTCGTCCGCGGGGTCGCTGGGCGAGATCCGGCGGCGCATCGAGCGATCGGACCCGGCACCCCTCACCTTCGTGGAGTACTCGCACCACGGGCTCGTGTGCCGGTACATCGCCGGGGCGAAGCGGCTTCCGTTCTATCCGATCCGCTCGTATTTCGGCAGCGATCTTCCGTCAGTCAACGATGAGCTGCGCATCGTGACCTCCCCCTTTCCGCTTGAGGACGGCAGCCTGGAGCAGATCTACGTTGTACCGCCCATCAACCCGGATGTGACGGTCATCCACGCACAGCGCGCAGATCGCGCGGGCAACGTCCAGATGTGGGGGCTGACCGGGGTCCAGGCCGAGGCGGTGTTCGCCGCGCGCCATGCGATCGTGACGGTCGAGGAGATCGTGGACGACGTGGTCGTGCGCTCAGACCCGAACCGGACGATCATCCCCTCGCATGCGATCGATGCCGTCGTCGAGGTGCCGATGGGCGCGCATCCCTCCTTCGCCCAGGGATACTACGACCGCGACAACGAGTTCTACCGAACATGGGCCGCCATCAGTGCCGATCCGGTTCGATTGCATGAATGGCTGCAGAAGTGGGTCTACGACCTCGCGGATCATCGGGAGTACGTCGCGCAACTGGGCGAGGCCACCCGCGAACGACTCCGCGTCGGAACCGCCCCCAGCCTGCCGGTGGACTACGGAACAAGGATTCCCCGATGACGCACGTGGAGACCGTGTCGGCTGAAATCGCCGAGGCGTCACTCGAAGAGACCATGACGGTCACCGCGGCGCGCGCGCTCGCCGGCAAGCACCGGGTGTTCGCCGGCATCGGCATGCCCACCCTCGCCGTCGCCCTCGCTCAGCAGACGGTCGCGAGGGATATCGAGGTCATCTACGAGTCCGGGGTCTGCGGAGCCCATCCGAGCGAACTCCCCGCGACGATCGCCGACGCCGTGCTCATCACCGGCAGCGAGGCGGTTCTGAGCATGCCCGCGCTCTTCGGCTACGTCCTGCAGGCCGGCCGCATCGACGTCGGGTTCCTGGGTGCGGCTCAGATCGACCGCTACGGCAATCTGAACTCGTCCGTCATCGGCGAATGGGCGCACCCGCAGAAGCGCCTTCCGGGCTCCGGCGGCGCGCTCGAAGTCCTCGCGAATGCTCGCGAGGTGTTCGTCGTGATGCGCCGGCACACCCCTTCCGCCTTCGTCGACCAGCTCGACTTCTGCACGTCTGCCGGCCCGGAGCGCGTCCTCGCCGCCGGCGGCCGACCGTTCGGTCTCGGGGTCACCAAGGTGTTCACGGGGTTCGGAACGCTCAGCCGTTCCGGCCCGGGCGAAGAACTCGAACTGGCCGAGCTGCACCGCGGTGTGGACCCCGACGAGGTCGTCGCGGCAACGGGGTGGCCGCTTCGCGTGTCACCCGAGATGCACACCATCGAACCGCCCACCGCCGCAGAACTGGATCTGCTTCGCAACGACATAGACCCCAAGCGGGTCTACCTTCGCTGAGGCGTGAGGAGAAACATGCTGAAAATAGACCCGCAGTCCGACCTGACCTCGATGGTGGGCACACCCCTCGGGACCGGTGAATGGCTCACGATCGACCAGGCGCGGATCGACGCGTTCGCTGCGGCCACCGATGATCATCAGTGGCTTCATACCGATCCTGTGAAAGCAGCCACGGGCCCGTACGGACGGACGATCGCGCACGGCTTCCTGGTTCTTGCGCTCCTGCCTGCGCTGGCCTCGAGCGCGCTGGCGATCACCGGATACACCTCCGTGGTCAACTACGGATTGAACCGGGTGCGCTTCCCCGCGCCGGCCCTCGTCGACTCGCGCGTACGCGACCGGCTGAAGCTCGATTCGGCGGATGCCGCTCCGAGCGGCATCCTGCTCACACTCACGCACACCGTCGAGGTCGAGGGTCAGGATCGCCCGGCATGCGTGGCACAACAGATCCGCCTCCTGACCCGGTAAGAGCGGAGTGTCGGCGGGAACGCTGGTCTGAGCGCCCCCACCGACACCGATGGACGAGGGTCGTCCGCTTCGAGGTCAGGCGGTCGGATCGACCAGCAGCTTCATGCGGCGGCTTTCGCGCAGCTCGTCGAACCCCTGCTCGATGAGTCCGGTCAGAGGAATGGTCTCGACCCAACCCGTGGTGTCGTAGTGGCCTGCGGCCATGAGGTCGATGACAGCCTTGAAGTCGTCCGCGGTGTAGCAGATCGTTCCCTGAATCCGCCGTTCACGCAGGACGAGCTGGATCAGCGGGGTCGGGATCGGGTGGTCGTAGATCGCGACGCTGATGAGGGGCCGCTGCTCCCCCAGCGACGCGAGCGCCGACTCGATGGCGGGCGCGACTCCTGCCGCGTCGAACGCCGCGTCCACACCGTCGCCGTTCGATCGGTCGGCGATGAATGCGGGCACGTCCACGGCCAGCGGATCGATCGTGCGACCGCCGAGCCTCTCTAGTGCGGCCCGGCGAACGGGCGACGGCTCGATGACATCGATCTCGGTCAGGCCCATTCCGCGCAGGGCGAACCAGATGCCGATTCCGATCGGCCCCCCGCCGTAGATGAGCGCCGAGCTCTGATCGTTCACTTTCGCGTGCTTGGCCGCGTGGTAGGCCACGGCCATGGGTTCGACGAGAGCGCCGAGCTCGAGCGAGACGGAGTCGGGGAGTTTGTGGATCTGATCGACGGGTACCACCGTGTACTCCGCCATGCCACCGTCGGCCATCAGGCCGTGGAAGCCGATCTTGCTGCACAGGTTGTATGCTCCGGACCGACAGGCTCGGCATTCGCCGCAGCGATAGATCGGTTCGATTGTGACCCGGTCGCCGACGGCGACATCTGTGACCCCCGCGCCGACATCGGTGATGGTGCCCGAGAACTCGTGCCCGAGAACGACCGGCATCGCCGCTCAGCCTCGAATGGGTCACCTGGCAACTCGACCACGGCGCGCCGGTCGCGCTCACCGACACCGGCTACATCAGCCTCGAGAACATCGCCCAGGTCGACCTCGCGCTCGGCCGCGGCGCAGACATCGCGAGCCAGGCTTCCGGGACTGTGATGACGATGCTGCCCATCGAGTCCCTCATCCTGAAGAACTCCGCCGACCAGCTGCGCACCGCGATCGACCGCGCCGGCGTCCCCGTCGCCCTCGCCCTGGGCCACAGCACCGACCCGTTCGGCGCCGTCGACACCGTCCGCGGCCTGCTGCACGTGCTCGGCTCACAGGTGAGCATCGCGCTGCTGCGCACCGACCTCTCCGCCGTCGCCGCGGTCGCCGCCGGCGCCCGGTTCGGCGCGGTCGGCACCAGCAGCACCCTCCGCCACATCTGGCCCTCCAAGGGCGGCGGCCGCAGCCCCGGCACCTCCGTGCTGGTCCCGCGGCTGATGTCCTACCACCTGCTCGAGCGGCTCCCGCTGGTCGCCGCGCAGGTCCCCGCCGACTACTTCTGGTGCGACTGCAACATCTGCGAAGGCGGCGCGGTCTTCGACCACGTCACCGAGCACACCGCACCCGAACACAGCATCGGCTCGATCGCCACGTTCGCGGCGAACCTGCTCTCCGGAACCCGCGAGGAGAACCTCAAGTCGTTCCGCGAGAAGGCGATGAACGCCCAGACCCTGCACTCCGAGATCCAGGTCGAGATGGAAGACGTCCGCTGGGCGCCTGCCCGCTCACTCGACTCCTGGGTGAAGGCCCTCGACGGCCGGTAACGCGCACGGCAGCGCATCCGACCGGATCGCCCACTCGAACAACCGCTCCTCATACACCCGACGCCACAACGGGCTCAACGCCGAGCCCGCCCGCACGCCGGCATCGCCGCCCACATGCACCTCGACGCTCGACTCGTCACACACCACCAGCGCCGTCCCCTGCGCGTCGAACTCC
This sequence comes from Microbacterium sp. FG3, assembly GCF_057809335.1. Taxonomy (NCBI): domain Bacteria; kingdom Bacillati; phylum Actinomycetota; class Actinomycetes; order Micrococcales; family Microbacteriaceae; genus Microbacterium; species Microbacterium sp. FG3. Next base: position 27,482 of record NZ_JBMDJT010000032.1, read on the forward strand.
TCCGCGACCAGCGGCGACCGGCGCGGGAACACGGGAAACATCCCGATCGTCCTCGCCAGTGACCGCAGCGGCCGCAACGCCCGCCTCGTCGGCGTCGGCGCGCCCACCCCGACCATCGCCGCGACCCGCAGCACCGTCGGGCACCCCGCATCCAGCAGGTCACGCACGGCATCCGTCGACACCGCCGGGCCATCCATCCGGGTCAGCCGCAACGACAGCGCGCGCCGGTCCCAGACGACCACCGGATACACGTTCGCGTCCAGGAACGTCGTCAACGGCAACACCGCCGCGCCCGGCAGCAGCGTCGTAGTCGCGTGAGCGGCCGCGGCATCCCGCAGCCCGGGCTCACCCCACGCGCGATCGGCAGCAGTCCGACGAGGGGTCTGCAGCACGATCGAGATGCTCATGCTGCCCCCTCCAGCTCAAATTGCAGACGAGACCCGGCTAGGACCTCCACAACGGCGTCAGCCCGCGGCCGAGCATAGATCGCACCGCCCACACCAACCCCGAGAGTCTGCATCACCCACGGCGGAGTCACAAGCTGGCCCACCTTCGACACCATCTGAGCACCCTCCTCACCCTCCTCCGCGCGACGCACACACACCACCCCCTCGGCCACCTCGAACCGCACCCGACCCGGCACCTCGATCCCCGCCGACACCAGCACGCGCCGCGGGATAGACAACTGCCGACGCGCCCCGATCATCCGCGGCCCATGCACCAACAACCCACTCATGCCTTAACTTTAAGATGACTTTCGATCGACGTCCACCGGCCCCGCCGATTCGGTGGCACGCTGAGACGATGAGCAGCCCCAGCCAGCCGCCATCCAACGCCGACAGCGTCGCTGGCTTCGACCGCACCATCCCGCTCGCTGTCGAGGCCCTCGAGCACCGGGCGCGTGACGTCGAGAGCGTTGCTGGCGCCGGCGACGAGGCTGCGGTAGTCAAGGCATACGCGGCCGCTCGGTTCTTCATCGTCCAGATCGACGTCGACATGCGCGTGCTGCTGCGCGCCATGGCCGCAGACCCCGCTGCGCGGGTCACGACCGAGAAGCTCCTCGCCCTCGTCCTGCGCGAGAGCATCGAAGGCGTCTACAGGGTCCTGGGAGACCTGCAACGCACTGCACGCACGCAGACCGGTCGGTTCGCTGACTTCATCGACATCGAGGGGCTCACCGCGGGGCAGAACACCTACAAGGCAAGCGTCCGGGACATAGCCGATGACCGCTCCTTCAAAGAGACGCTCGTGAAGATCCGCAACGAGGTCGCCGCACACATGTTCAGAGACGACGTCGGCATCGAATCAGGGGCCGCCTGGGTCGTCTCTCGCTCCGTCATGCCCAAGACCGACGACGCCATGTTTGAGAGCCTGATCTTCAGCCGCTCGATCCAAGTCCTCCACGCGCTCCACACCCTCGATGAGGCACTCGCTAATATCCGCCGGATGTGATCGAAGCGGTCGCAAGTCAGCTGGGGAGCTCCAACGCGCCAGACTCGATGCGCGCCTGCCACGTATCGAGGACGAACTCCGCGATTGTCACGGTTGCGTTCAGAGCGAGACGGGCATGGCGAGCAAGCGCTGCGCTGCGAGACGATTGCCCATGTCCGATTCCGAGCTCGTTGCGCAGCTCGGCAAGTGAGCTCACAGTCGTCACGAGCGTTCGGAGGATCTGCTGAGAGGTCTGGCTGGCGCGAGCCGACTCGGGGACGGCTTCCGCATTCAGAGCTAGCAGCTCGGCGACCTTGCGATACAGGCGCGGCACGTCGTCGTTGCCGCCGTAACTCACGCCACTGCGGTCCAGGATGATCTTGAACAGGCTCTCGAGCAGGTTCTTGCACGAGGAGATCGCCGCCGCCGGGTCAGCCACCAGCCCGGCCCGGATCCGAGTGAGATGCTCCTGAAGCACCGCAGGATCCGTGAGCGGCCGCTCGCTCAGACGCAACTCGGGCGCTGAGCCGTGAAACGCGTCGAGTCGCCGCCAGCCATAGACAGCGTGCCCGCTAATCCAATCGGAGGCATACAGTTCATACCCGTCGCGGGCCAGCGCCTCGTTGAAGCCCTTGAGGAGCGCCGCGACCTCCGATTCGTCGGAACGAACGAGGGGATGCAAGATCTCGGCGAGGAACGCGAGAACTACATCGTCATCACCATGCGCGAGGTTGAACCGACTGTCCGAGAAGACCCAGTCGTCGTCCCAGTCGTAGTTGTTCACGCGGTGCTGCCAGATGTCTCCATGCGCATCGCGATACCGCGTATCCGCGCTCGGCAAGCTGCTCAGATCGTAGAGGCGCCCAAGGAAGTCCGGCTCCTGGAGACGGCCCGACCAACCCAACCCTGACAGCGCGATCGAATCGAACAGCTTTCGACGCGTGATGGCAGAGATGCGATTGCGAGATGCCGGCATGCCACCGATGCTATGCACTCCGCAAGCCCGGCCTCGAGACGGTCGGGCCGCGCCCTCAAGCTCACTGCGATTGAGCACTGCACCAGACGACCAGGCCCGAACTTCATGGCAAGTTCAATGTCCCATTGGGCGGCCATGGCACTTGCTCGGAGCGGTGCCGTGCCGCTCTAAGCGTCGTCGATACCCATCGCGCGTCGGGTGGCGGCGTCCAGATCTGCCTGCTCCTGTGGCATCTTCTGGAGCATGGCCTCTACCGTCCGCTGGGAGTAGCCCTGAGCGTCTACGGATTCGCCGTCCTTCGTGAATATGAATCGCTTGCCATCGTGACGACGAACGAACGCCGTAATCACCTTCGCCAGACCGTGCAGGCCGCCGGCGCTGCCGGCAGCTATGCCGAGCACCTTGACTACTTCGATCCAATCAGTCGGATCATAGGAATGCTCCATGGCTGTGTTGTGGTCGATACCGTGCTCGTCGAGAAGCTTCAGGATCTCGTCGCTGTGCTCCGACGGGAAACGCAGCTGCAGGCTGTCGTCGCCGAGATGTCCTAGCGTGACCAGTATGGGTACGACTTCCTTGTCAGTGCTCATGGAGCAAGTGTTCCAGACCGTGAACGCTGTTCGAGCGGTGGTCTCAGTCGCGCACGAACGCTCCGCCCAGGGGCACCGACGAATTAGGGGGAACGATGGCGATCAAGAAGCGCTCGGATACGCAGTTGCGCGCTGAAACTCCGGAGAAGCTGTTCCCGCTACTGCGGAAGACGGGGGAAAACTCAGACACGCTATGGCCGCAGCAGGTCGATCTGCTGCGCGAGTATGCCGAGAAGCGCGTGGGTGCCCGGGATCTTGCGATCGAACTGCCGACTGGTACGGGGAAGACGTTGACCGGCCTTCTTATCGCGGACTGGCGGCGCCGCGAGGGTAAGGGGCGCGCCATCTTCGTCTGCCCAACCAAGCAGCTCGTGCGTCAAGTCGTAGCGGCAGCGGAGAAGGAAGGTATCGACGTCGTCGATCTCTCGGGGTCTTGGAAGCAGTGGGATCCGTCGGCTCAAAGCAAGTACGAGCGTGCGAAGGCTACGGCCGTGGTCCCCTACAGCTCGATCTTCAACACGTCTCCGAAGCTGATTGAGGCAGACATCATCGTGTTCGACGACGCGCACGCGGGCGAGCAGTACGTGTCAAAGGCGTACACCGTCGAAATACCACGCCACCTCTACGGGTCGATTTGGAGCGAGGCGCTGGAAGCGGTCGCACCGATGCTCCCCCAGGAGCGGTATCAGCAGCTCATCGGGAACACCCCCGGCGCAGGAACCCGTGAACTTGTTGACGGTCTCGTCCTCGCCCAACGCGACGACGCACTGCCGGGACTTGCACGTGCTCTCGGCGCCTTCGCGCGCGTTGACCGCTCCGATCGGTTCGCAGCAGCACAGAAATTCGCCTTCGACGCAATAGGAGGCCACCTCGCTGCCTGCACGCTCTACGTCTCCTGGTCGAAGATCGAAGCAGGCTCTTCGGACTTCCGGTGGGGGTCATGGGGTGAGGCCGCCGGCGGCGAGGAGCATGCGGAGGCGGTAGTTGTGCCGGTTTCGGTAGCCGCGGGCGAGGCGGCGGTGGAGCTCGATGATCCCGTTCACCGCCTCGGTGCCGCCGTTCGATGACCGGTTGGTGGTGAAGTAGGCCAGGAACGCGTCGGTCCACCGCCGGAGGGTGCGGCCGAGGCGTGCAATCTCGGGGATCGGGCAGGTGTG
>NZ_JBMDJT010000033.1:0-31492 GCF_057809335.1 Microbacterium sp. FG3
GACTGGGGGCGGGGGGGGGGGTGCGGGGGGGTCGCCCGCGGCGCCGCCGGCTGCGTGGGCCGCGGCACGTGCGTACCCGGCACGTGGGTGCGCGGCGCCTCCGCCCGGGGGGCGGGGGCGGGCGCCGGGGTTTGAGGGGCGGGCGCCTGGGCCTGCGTCTGCGCCGGCGCCTGGGGAGCCTGCTCGCGGGGCGCCTGCTCGCGGGGCGCGGGGGCGCGACGGATCGGCGGGGTCGCGGCCTGCGCGGCCGGCGCCGGCGAGGCCGGGCGCCCCTGCGCGTCGAGCCGATCCGAGACCTCGCGCTGCACCTCGAGCACCGCCGTGAGGGCGGCGACGGCGGCGGCGCCCTTCTCGATCTGCGGCTCGAGGCGCTGGATCGCAGACGTGTCGCCGTATCCGCCGTGGCGCTCGTCGCGCACGAGGCGCCCGTTCGACAGCTCGATGACGCGTCGCTGCATGCGGTCGACGAAGCCGGCCTCGTGCGTGGCCATCACGATCGTCGTGCCCGACGCGTTGATCTGCGCGAGCAGCTCCATGATGTCGGTCGACGTGGCGGGGTCGAGGTTTCCCGTCGGCTCATCGGCCAGCAGCAGCTGCGGCCGGTTCACGAGCGCGCGCGCGATCGCCACACGCTGCTGCTCGCCGCCCGAGAGCTCGTGCGGCATGCGCTTGGCCATGCCCTGCAGGCCGACGCGCTCGAGCGCCTCGGGCACGGCCTGCTTCACCATGGCGCGCGAGGCGCCGATCACCTGCAGCGTGAACGCCACGTTCTGGAACACGCTCTTGGACGGCAGCAGGCGGAAGTCCTGGAAGACCGACCCGATGTGCCGGCGGAAGTAGGGCGTGCGCCGGTTGGAGAGCGACTTCGTGTCGCGCCCCAGCACGACGATGCTGCCCGAGGACGGCACCCCCTCCCGCAGGATGAGGCGCAGGCACGAGGACTTCCCCGATCCCGACTGGCCGACGAGGAACACGAACTCACCGCGCTGGACCTCGAACGAGACATCGTCGAGGGCGGGTGAGGCGGTCCCCTTGTAGCGCTTGGTGACGTGCTCGAACCGGATCATGGCCTACCCAGGCTAAGCGCGGCCCCGCGCCTGGCCCCGAGCGACACCCCCGGCGCGCCGCACGGATGCGCGCCGGGCGGCGCTCAGGCCTTCATCTCCTCGAGCTCCATGCCCTTCGTCTCGCGCACCCGGAACCACACGAACACGAACGACAGGGCGGCGAAGCCCGCGTAGAGGCCGTAGGCGAGGGTCAGCGAGATGCTGCTGAGCCACGGGAAGGTCGTGGAGATCGCGAAGTTCGCCACCCACTGCGCGGCGGCGGCCACGGCGAGCGCGCTCGCGCGGATCCGGTTCGGGAAGATCTCGCCCAGGAGCACCCAGACGACCGGGCCCCACGTGGCGCCGAATCCGACGACGAAGAGGTTGGCCGCCACGAGCGCGACGATCGACCACGGCGCCTCGAGGCTGACGGATCCGTCGGCGGCGGTCGTCGCGAACGAGAAGGCGACGGCCATGACGCCGAGGGAGACCGTCATGAGGAGCGATCCGGAGATCAGCAGCGCCTTGCGTCCCACCTTGTCGACGAGGAGGATCGCCACGATCGTGACGACGATGTTCGTCACCGACGTGATCACGCTCGTGGTGAGCGCGCTGCTCTCGTCGAAGCCGACCGAGCGCCACAGCGTGGTCGAGTAGTAGAAGATCACGTTGATGCCGACGAACTGCTGGAAGACGCTCAGCAGGATGCCGACCCACACGATCGGCTTCAGCCCGAGCGCCGGGCCCACGAGATCGCGCAGCGACTCGCGCTTCTCGCTCTGCAGCGAGTCCTTGATCTCCTGGATCTTCCTGTTCACGTCGAGCTCGCCGCTGAAGTCCAGCAGCACCTGCGACGCCTTGTCGTAGTCGCCCTTGCGCACGAGGTAGCGCGGCGACTCGGGCAGGCGCAGCGACATCACGCCGTACACGACGGCGGGCACGGCCTCGACGATGAACATCCAGCGCCACGTCTCGATCCCGAACCACAGAGTCTCGGCGGCGCCGCCGGAGGTCGCGGCGAGCACGGCGTTCGTGAGCAGCGCGGCGAAGATGCCGAGCACGATCGCCAGCTGCTGCAGCGAGCCGAGGCGGCCGCGGATGCGGGCGGGAGAGACCTCGGCGATGTACGCCGGCGCGATGACCGACGCGGCGCCGACGCCGAGCCCGCCGACCGCGCGCCAGACCATCAGATCCCACACGCCGAAGGCCAGGCCCGAGGCGATGGCCGAGACGAAGAACAGCGCGGCCGCCACGAGCATGACCGGCACGCGGCCCCACATGTTCGCGATGCTGCCGGCGAACCACGCGCCGAGCGCGGCGCCGAGCAGGGCGATCGACACCGAGAAGCCCTGCAGGCCCGGGTCCAGCGCGAAGTCGGCCGAGAGCGCGTCGACGGCTCCGTTGATCACCGAGGTGTCGTAGCCGAAGAGGAAGCCTCCGAGAGCGGCGGCGATCGCGATCCCGATCACCCGCCCGTTGATCCGACTCAGTCCCGCATCCGTCATGTCGCCCCCTTCGTCACGTGCCCTGGCGACAGGCACACCACGCGAGCCTACCCGCGTGGCACGGCCCTCGGGCAGGCGCGCGCGCACGCCGCGGGCGATCCTGCCAGGATGGGCGCGATGAGGCGCACGCGGGGCAGGGTCGTCACGGTCGAATCGCTCACCGAGCTGGAGGAGCGGCTGTCGGCCGGCGTCCGCAGGCTGCGCGGGTGGCGGATCGTCGGCCTCGATCTGCGTGCGCTGTCGGACGCGCTGGCCGCGTGCGACACGTCGCGCACGACGTTCGCCGGGTGCCGCTTCGCCCCGGGCGACGCCGAGCGGCACGAGCGGCGAGGCGCCCTCGTGCTGCCGGGTGTCGACGCCGCGCCGATCGACCCGCACCGCGACGCGCTGTACACGGCCGACGAGCTGTACGACGCCGAGCCGTACGCGCGCTCCCTCGACGCCCGCGCGTTCGCGTGGCAGCACGAGCGCACCGCGCCCGACGCGGCGCTGGCGCGGGCGCTGCACGACGAGGGCGTCGACGGCGCGCTCGGGCGGTGGGTGCGGGGCCGCCGGCTGATCGGGGTGATGGGCGGCCACTCCCTGACGCGCGGCGAGCCCGGCTACGCCGACGCGGCCCGGCTCGGGCGGCTCCTCGGCGCACGGCTGACCGTCGCGACGGGCGGCGGGCCGGGCGCGATGGAGGCCGCCAATCTCGGCGCACGGCTGTCGGCCCATCCGGAGAGCGCGCTGGAGGAGGCGCTCGAGCTGCTCTCGGCCGCGCCGTCGTACCACCCCTCGGCCGACGCGTGGGTGGCCGCCGCGCGGCGCGTGATCGCGCGGTTCCCCGATCCCGCCGACTCGCTCGGCGTGCCCACGTGGCACTACGGCCACGAGCCGCCGAACCTGTTCGCCACGGCGATCGCGAAGTACTTCCGCAACGCGCTGCGCGAGGCGATCCTGCTGGAGCTGTGCGACGCGGGCATCGTGTTCCTGCCGGGCGCGGGCGGCACGGTGCAGGAGATCTTCCAGGACGCGTGCGAGAACTACTACGCCACCGAGGACCGCATCGCGCCGATGGTGCTCGTCGGGCGCACGCACTGGACCGAGACGCTGCCGGCGTGGCCGCTGCTGCGGGCGCTGGCGAAGGGGCGGCCCATGGAGGAGCACGTCCATCTCGTCGACACGGTCGACGAGGCCGCGGCGCTGCTCGCGCCCTCCTGACGCGCCGCCACTCCCCCTTCGGGCACCCTCGGGCGCCAGCGGCATACCCGGATATCCCCGGTGAGCCGACGCGCCGAAACGCGTTTCTGTGCAACACCTGTGAGCTAGATTCGGCGCCACTGCGCGAGCGGACGGCCCGCGCGACACCCATCCCGCACAGGAGGCATTGGATGATCCGACCTCTCCCGCGCGCGGCGGCGGCGCTCACGCTCGCCCTCGCGCTCACGGCGACCGCGGCCACGGCCGCACACGCGTCACCCGCGGAGGAGGTGCATCCCCTGGTCCCCGTCGATGCCGAGGACGGCCGCTACGTCGTGCTCCTCAAGGAGGACGCGCTCGCGACGTACGACGGCGGCGTGCCCGGCATCGAGGCGACCAAGCCCGACAAGGGCAATCGCCTCGACGCCCACGCGAAGAACGCCCAGAAGTACATCGAGCACCTCGAGAAGAAGCAGCAGCGGCTGGCCGACGAGATCGGCGCGCTGCCCGACACGACCTACCAGGTCACGGCCAACGGCTTCGCCGCCGAGCTCAGCTCGGAACAGGTCGCGCACCTGCGCACCGACAAGGACGTGCTCGGGGTGTTCCCCGACGAGCTGCGCAAGGTCACCGCGCAGACGTCGCCCGACTTCCTCGGCCTCGGCTCCGACGCCGACGGCCGCGGCGGCGTGTGGGAGGCCACGGGCGGCGTGGAGCACGCGGGCGAGGGCATCGTGGTCGGCGTCGTCGACACGGGCATCGCGCCGGAGAACCCGTCGTTCGCGGGCGACAAGCTCAAGAACCAGGCGGCGACCAAGAAGCCCGGCGCGCCGTACACGAGCGGCGGTCAGATCGTCTTCGACAAGGCCGACGGCACGCAGTTCCGCAGCACGATGGTCACGGGCGAGGAGTGGAGCAAGCACGACTACTCCACGAAGATCATCGGCGCGCACTGGTTCGGCGAGGGCTTCGGCGCCGTGACCGACGACGACTACCTCTCGCCGCGCGACGGCGACGGCCACGGCTCGCACACGGCGAGCACCGCGGCGGGCAACTTCGGCGTCGAGGCCTCGGTCTCGGGCGTCGACTTCGGCACCGTCTCCGGCGTGGCGCCCGCGGCGAAGATCGCCTCGTACAAGGCGTGCTGGAACGGACCGGATCCGGCGAGCACCGACGACGACGGCTGCGCGATCAGCGACCTCGTCGCCGCGATCGACCAGGCCGTCGCCGACGGCGTCGACGTGATCAACTACTCGATCGGCGGCGGCTCGGCCACGAGCGTGCTGCAGCCCGAGGACGTCTCGTTCTTCAACGCCGCCGCGGCGGGCGTGTTCGTGGCCGCCAGCGCCGGCAACTCCGGCCCTGGCGCCTCGACCGCCGACCACGCCTCGCCCTGGTACACGACCGTCGCCGCCTCGACGATCCCCACGTGGGAGGGCGCCGTGGAGCTCGGCGACGGGTTCACGGCCCCCGGTGTGACCGTCTCCGTCCCCGACGGGCAGACCGTCACGGGCGAGCTCGTGTACGCCGGCGACATCCCCGCCGCCGGTGTTGCGCCCGCCGACGCGGCGCTGTGCCTGCTCGGCAGCGTCGACGACGCCGCCGCGGCCGGCCGGATCGTCGTGTGCGACCGCGGCTCGAACGCGCGCGTCGAGAAGTCGCAGGAGATCGCCGAGTCCGGCGGCGCGGGCGTGATCCTCACGAACGTCGCGGCCGGGGAGTCGCTCGACAACGACTTCCACTCCGTGCCCACCGTGCACGTCGCCGCCGAGCACCGCGCCGCGATCCTCGACCACGCCCGCACCGCCGAGGCACCCACCGCCACGCTGCACAGCGACAACATCACCGGCGTCATCACGCCGGTGCCGCAGGTGGCCGGGTTCTCGAGCCGCGGCCCGATGAACGCCGAGACGAACGACATCATCAAGCCGGACGTGTCGGCTCCCGGCGTGGCGATCCTCGCGGCGACGACGAACGGCGAGAAGGAGGAGCCAACCTTCGGCATCCTGTCGGGCACCTCCATGGCGTCGCCGCACGTGGCGGGCCTGGCCGCGCTGTTCCTCGGCGAGCACCCCGACTGGGCGCCCGCCGACGTGAAGTCGGCGCTCATGACGACCGCCTACGACACGGTGAACGCCGACGGATCGGCGAACACCGACCCGTTCGCGCAGGGCGCCGGCCACGTCGACGCGACGAAGATGCTGCAGCCGTCGCTGCTGTACAGCAGCGGCCCGACCGACTGGGCCGGGTACCTGCAGGGCCTCGACCTGATCGCGTTCGGGCTGCCGGAGGAGGCCGAGGTGGCGCCGAGCGACCTCAACCTCGCCTCGATCGGCATCGGATCGCTGTCGGCGCCCGAGACGGTGACGCGCACGATCACGGCGACCGAGGCAGGTACGTACACCGCCACGGCGGAGGTGCCCGGCGTCGAGGTGACCGTCGAGCCGTCGACCGTGACGCTGGCGGCGGGCGAGAGCGCGACCGTCGCGATCACGTTCACGAAGGGATCCGCGCCCGCCGAGCAGTGGACGACGGGCTTCCTCACGTGGACGGGCGGCACGAACGACGTCCGCTCCCCCATCGCGGTCTTCCCCGTCACGGCGAGCGCCCCGACGGAGGTCACCGGCACGGGCACGGACGGATCCCTGGAGGTCGGCATCACGTCGGGCGTCTCCGGCGAGCTCGCGCTGAACACGGCGGGCCTCGCGGCCGCCGAGCGGCTCGTGGACGGCGACGAGACGACGGGCGCCGCGGACGACGGGTTCACGCACGCGATCGTCGAGGTGCCCGAGGGCGCCGACCTGGCGCGCTTCGTGCTGGACTCGGCCGCCGACACCGGATCGGACCTCGACCTCGTGGTGTACCGCGTGGTGAGCGAGGACGACTGGCGCTACTACGAGATGTGGCAGTCGGCCACCGGCTCGGCCGACGAGGAGGTCGTGATCACGGCCCCCACCGCCGGCACCTACGTGGTGGAGTCGCACGTGTACTCGTACGACGCGCCGTTCACGTGGACGCTGGACGCGGCCGTGGCCTCGCCCGGCCAGGGCCTCGAGGCCACGCCGAACCCGCTGCCCGTCGAGGACGGCGCCGAGGTGGCGTACGAGCTGTCGTGGAACGGACTCGTGCCCGGCACGACGTACTACGGCGTCGTCCGCTACGGCGACTCGGCCGTGCGCACGCTCGTCACGGTCGACACGACTCCGTGACCTGAGCCGTGACCTGACGCGCACCGAGAGGGCCGCCCGGGATGCCCGGGCGGCCCTCTTCGCGTGTGCGGGACGCCCCGCGCCGGTCAGGCCTCGTTCGCGGCGCGCACGCGCAGGTCGCGCGCGAGATGGTCGCGCTGCTCGAGCACGATGCGACGCAGGGATCCGGGCGCGTCGGCGTGCGCGGCGAGCCACGCGTCGACGGCGCCGAGGTCCTCGCTCGCCGGGAAGAGCCCGGCGACGAGGCGCCGCGCGATCTCGATGCTGCGATCGGCCCAGGCACCGCGGATGCGGGCGAAGTAGTCGGCGTCGAAGCGGGCGACGAGGTCGCGGCGCCCGCCGGCGCGGATGCCCGCGATCGTGGCGCCGAGGTGCTCGTTGCCGAGCCCGCGGTCCTCCCACGCCGCCCGCCAGGCGGCCTCGCGCACGTCGGGGTCGGGGCGCGAGGCGCGGGCCTGGACGGCGGCGGTGCGGCCCGAGAGCGTGTCGTCGCGCGCGAGCTCCGCGGCGATGCCGGCCTCGTCGATCGCTCCGATCGCCGCGAGCCCCTGCACCCAGGCCCAGCGCAGGTCGGGGTCGAGCCGCAGCCCCTCGGGTGCCGGGGCATCCCCGTTGAGGATGGCGCTCAGCTCCGCGGCGTGGGCGTCGTCGTACGCCGTGGCCGCGCCGACTGCGCGCGCCCACGCCAGCTGGGCGTCGCTGCCGGGCGCCGCCGCGGCGAGCGCCTGCCACGCCGTCTCGGCCCACAGGGCGCGGGCGTCGCCGCGCGAGCTCTGCGGCACGTAGTGGTTCACGGCGAAGGCCGCGTTGGCGATCGTGCCGGCCAGCAGGCCCACGTTCGGCTCGAGCGGCGCGTGCCGGGCGACGACCCCGAGATAGCGGTGCACGGGCAGCTCGCCGTCGCGCGTGGCGTTCCACAGCGACGACCACACGAGGCCGCGCGCGAGCGTGTCGTCGAGCCCGCTCAGGCCCGCCTCCACCGCCGCGAGCGACTCCTCATCCAGGCGCGCCTTCGCGTACGTGAGGTCGCCGTCGTTCAGCAGCACGAGACCCGCCGGCGGCACCTCGACCGACGTGCGCTCCTCCGCGATGTCCGCGTCGACCGATCCGCGCCGCTCGAGGCGCCCGTCCGCCAGCTCGAACGTCCCGATGCGCAGGCGGTGCGGCCGCGCATCCGTCTGCACGAGCGCCACCGCGCCCTCGCCCTCGCGCTCCAGCGCGAGCGTCGAGACGCCCGTCGTCTGCAGCCACGCCCTGCTCCACGCCCGCACGTCGCGGCCGGACGCCTCCTCGAGCGCGGCGAGCAGGTCGTCCAGCGTCGTGTTGCCGAAGGCGTGGCGCCGGAAGTACGCGCGCGCCCCGGCGAAGAAGGCCTCCTCCCCCACGAACGCGACGAGCTGCTTGAGCACCGAGGCGCCCTTGGCGTACGTGATGCCGTCGAAGTTCAGCTTGGCGGCCTCGAGATCGGGGATGTCGGCGACGATCGGATGCGTCGTGGGCAGCTGATCCTGCTCGTACGCCCACGCCTTGCGGCGGTTCGCGAACGACGTCCACGCGTCGGCGAAGCGCGTGGCCGCCACGGAGGCGTGCGCCCCCATGTAGTCGGCGAACGATTCCTTCAGCCACAGGTCGTCCCACCAGCGCATCGTCACGAGGTCGCCGAACCACATGTGCGCCATCTCGTGCAGGATCGTGTTGGCGCGGCCCTCGCGCTGCGCGTCGGTGGCGGCGCCGCGGAACACGTACGACTCGGTGAAGGTGACCAGCCCCGGATTCTCCATGGCGCCGAGGTTGTACTCGGGCACGAAGACCTGGTCGTACTTGCCCCAAGGGTAGTCGTACCCGAACGCGACGGTGAAGAAGTCGAGGCCCTGCCGCGTGATCTCGAGGATCTCGTCGGCGTCGAGGTGCGGGGCCAGCGAGGCGCGGCACAGCACGCCCAGCGGGATCCGCTGCGCGCCGCGGCTCCATTCGCCGTCCACGCGGTGGTAAGGGCCGGCGGCGATCGCCGTGATGTACGACGAGAGGGGCAGGGTGGGCTCGAAGACGACGCGGTCCTGGTCCCCGAAGTTCAGCCTCTTGCTCGGCACCTGGTTCGACAGCACCGTCCAGCCTGCGGGCACCGAGACGTCGAACGTCCACCGCGCCTTCATGTCGGGCTGCTCGAAGCAGGGCATGAGGCGGCGCGCATCGGCGGGCTCGAACTGCGTGTAGAGATAGGTCTCGCCGTCGACGGGATCGACGAAGCGGTGCAGGCCCTCGCCGGAGCGGCTGTAGGCGCCGACCGCGCGGACGACGACCTCGTTCGGACCGTGCGCGAGGCCGCGCACGCGGATGCGCGCGCCGTCCCATTCGACGGGGGTCTCCGTGCCGTTGACGGTGACCGCGCTCACCGCCTCACCGAGGAAGTCGATCCACGTCTCATCCGCGCGGGCGTCGAACGCCAGCGTGCTCGCGACGGGAAAGCCCGCGCGCGCGGCGTCGGGTGCGCCCGTCAGGTCGAGCTCGACCCGCACCTCGTGCAGGTCGATGGCGGCGGCGCGGGCGGCGGTCTCCTCGCGCGTGAGGTTGGCGGAGGCGTTGGGGGAGCTCATCCGTCCATCGTCGCAGAGCGGCCGACCCGAAACGCGGAGCGCGGTGGTCCGGACCCTCTGACCCGGACCACCGCGACGTCAGTAGGCGACGGTGAAGCGCTGGCGGCGGTGCGCCGGGTGCTCGATCTCGTCGACCACGGCCAGGCCGAAGTCGGCGCCCGAGATGAACGACTGGCCCTCGTCGTCGACGAGCAGCACGTCGCCGCCCGTGCGGTAGGTGCCGAGCGCCTCGCCGGGCGCGAACGAGCCGAAGCCGCCCGCGGGGCTGATGTAGAACCAGTCAAGGCCGCTCTCGTCCGCGCGCAGATGCTCGAGGATCCGCTCGGCCTCGCGCACCTCGGGCAGGATCTCCTGCGGGAAGCCCTCGGTGTCCATCACCTTGGGGCCGCCCTCGGCCACGAGTAGCGAGCCCGCGCCGCCCACGACGCCCAGGCGCACGCCCGCCTCGGCGGCGAGCTCGGCCAGCTGCGCGACCGTGCCCTCGACGCGGCCCTCCATGTCGCCGCGCGGGGCGACGGTGACGAGCACCACATCGGCGTCGGCGACGATCGCGCGGGCCGCGTCGCGATCGCGGGCGTCGGCCTGGCGGTAGTCGACGCCGGGCTGCGGCTCGTCGGGCAGGGTGCGGCTGTACGAGACCACCTCGAAGCCGCGCTCGGCGGCGGTGCGGACGATGTGGCCGCCGGCGTAGCCGGTGCCCCCGATGACGGCGATGCGGGTCATGCTCTTCTGTTCTCCGTTCACTGCTTGGTGGCGCGCTCGACGGACATGACGAGGATCACGCGATCCGCGGCATCCGGCGGCGGGGTCTGGCTGGGGTTGCCGTAGCGGTTCTGCAGGTGCACGTAGAACGCGCCCTCCGGGTCCGGCACGACCTCGACGAGCCGCCCGGCCACCTCGAGGTAGCGGAACACGTCGTCCGGGTCGGTGATCGACAGCGCCATCGACGGGTTGTGCTGCAGGTTGCGGTACTTCTGGCGGCGCGTGGTGTGCGTGAACCGCACGTGCTCGCCGTCGAACTCGAACCACATCGGCGTCACCTGCACGGTGTCGTCGGGGCGGATCGTGCCCAGGTGCCCGTACAGCGGCAGCTCGAGCAGGCGGCGGTAGTCGGCGGGGATGACGTCGTCGGCGCTCATGCGGATTCCCTTCGGTCGCTCACGAAGCCATGCAACCACGCCTCACGCGGGGATGTTCCCGCAGATCTCACGCACGGGGTGTGGCGGCGACGGGCCCGCCGGATCAAGACGCGGCGACGGGAGTCGAACCCGCCACGCTCCCGGGTATGAGCCGGAGCCCGGGACCGCCCGGACCGCCGCGAGGCGCTCCCACGCTAACCCGGACCGGCGACACCCGCGAGGGATGTGACGAAGCGTGACTCAGGCGCGCGGCACGTCCCGGTCGGGCGCGGCCGCCGGCAGCGCGGGATCGAGGGGGCGGGCGTCCGGATCGAACGCGTGGAAGCGGCGGTCGTGGTACAGCAGCGGCTCGGCCTCGGGGCCGATCACGACGTCGAGCACCTCCGCGACGACGAGCGACGAATCGGCGACACGCAGGGTGTCGATGATGCGGCAGCGCAGTGTGGCGCGGGCGTCGGGCAGGAAGGGGCGCCCCTCCGCGTCCCACTCCCACCCCTGCGCGGCCGTGAAGCGCTCCTCGCCCGAGCGGGAGAAGGCCAGGGCCGTGGCGGCATGCTGCGCGCCGAGCAGGTGGATCGACAGGTCGCCGGCGGCGAGCAACCCGCCCGCCGACCCCGTGGCGCGGGTCACCGAGAACGACACGGCCGGCGGCGCGGCCGCCACGGACGACAGGCTGGACGCCGTGAGCCCCACGGGCCCTCCCGGCGCGAGCCCCGTGATCAGGGTGACGGCGGCGGGATGCTGGCGGAACACGGACTTGAACCGGTCGGTCATCCCCGTCGCGTCGGTCATCGGTCTGCCTCATTCGTGCGCATACTTCGACCGTACGTCCTCCCGCACCCCACCGGCGCCGGTCCGCGCGGCTCAGGACGGCTCGTGCGGCGCGAGGTCGTCGACCGCAGGCCCCTCGATCACGCGCCCGTCCGGCGCGAAGCGCGAGCCGTGCAGCGGGCAGTCCCACGTGCGCTCGGCGCCGTTCCAGCGCACGATGCCGCCCAGGTGCGTGCACACGGCCGACACGGCGCACCGCTCGCCGCGCACCGTCGACTCCGCCACGATCGCGGCGCCGCGCCGCTCGACGGTCGCGCTCTCGTCGTCGGCTCCCCCGCCGGGCGCCGCCCAGCCGCCCACGAGGTGCCCCGCGACGGCGGCGTTCACGGTCACGGCCTCGGCGGCGTCGCGCAGCCCGCCGCGATGAGCGCGCAGGCGCGCCGACCACTCGGGCTCGTCGCCCGCGATCTGCCCCGCCAGCGCGAGCGCCGCCGCCGGGGCGTTCGTCATGCCCCACTTCGCGAACCCGGTCGCGGCGAAGATCCGCCCCTTCGAGCCGGGCACCTCGCCCGCGTGCGGGATCGCGGATGTCGTGCGGTAGTCCTGCGCGGCCCACCACGTGATGCGCCACGCGCGCGGGTAGACCGCGCGCACCCACGCGTCCAGCGCCTCCAGCCGCGCCGCCGTGTCGTCGTCCCTGCCCGTCTCGAACGGGTCGCCCGCCACGACGAGCACCGGCTCGCCGTCGAGCCCGCGCGCCGAGCGCAGCGAGCGCGGCACGGGGTCGACCGAGAGGTACATCGCCTTGGGCGGCCGCACGGCGTCGGGCAGCCGGTACGCCGCGGCGAACTCGCGCGAGACCGCCAGGCGCGACGACATCCGCCCGCGATCGAGGATCGGCGTGCCGGTGGCGAGGATGAGCCGCTGCGCCCGGATCTCGCCGCGCTCGGTCGACACGCGCACGCCGGAGTCCCCCGGCTCGGCGGCGCGCACGCGACAGTGCTCGAGCACGACGCCCCCGCGGCGACGCAGCCGGGCGGTGAGCGCGGCGAGGGCGAGCATCGGGTGCAGCTGGTCCTGGTCAGGCAGGCGCAACGCGGCGGAGACCTCGAACGGCAGCCCCACGGTGCCCCGGCCGTGCCGCTGCACGTCGACGCCCGCGGCGGCGAGGGCCTCGGCCTCGTCGTCGAGCGCGCGCATGCCGTCCTCGGTCGTCGCGTAGGTCACGGCGTCCCGCCGCGCGATCGTGCCGGGGGTGTCCTCCAGCCGCTCGCGCATCCAGTCGCGCGCCGCCGCATTGCCCGCGCGGTACGCGCGCAGCACCTCGTCGCCGGCGTGGCGCAGGATGCGGCTGTACATGCCGCCCTGCAGCAGGCTCAGCTTGCCCGTGGTCCCCCCGGTGGTGCGCGCGCCGAGCTTCTCGGCCTCGAGCATGGCCACGCTGAGGCCGCGTTCGGCGAGGGCCAGGCCGGCGGCGATGCCGGCGAGACCCCCTCCGGCGATGGCGACGTCGACATCCGCCGGGAGGTCCTCGTCGACCGGGATGGGCGGGGCGGTGGCGTGCCACAGCGAGCGAGCATCCGTCATGCCCCGATCCTGCCGCGCGCGCCCGGCCGGCGCCGCCCCCTTGTCGCCCGCGCGGGGCCGTGATAGCCGGGGCGCCGGAGGGTTACATCGGCGCCCGGAAGGAATCAACCCCCTGCCGGCGAGGGGCGCGGCGTCCCAGGCTGGCACCACGACATCCCGACCGGAAGGGGACGAGCACATGACGAACGCCGCAGACGAGGGCCGCGAGCGCGCCGCCGCCGTGGACGAGGACATGCAGGACTTCGACCCCCTGGAGGAGCCGAGCACGAACGAGCGCGACACGTCGGTGACCGCCGACCCGCTCGACGATCCCGCCCAGCGCGAGTGGGAGCGCGTGGGCTCCGATGCCGAGGCGACGGGCACCGGCGGTCTCGGGACGGACGTGACGGGGACGGGCGCCGATCCGGCCGAGATCCCCGACGACGAGGACCAGGTGCCCGTCGAGGACCTGCCCGGCTTCGAGGTGCAGCCGGAGTCGCAGGGCGAGGACCCCGAGCTCGCCGACCTCGGCCCCGAGGGCCAGGGCGACGTCTCCCCCGAGGACCTCTGAACCGCCACGACGACATGAGGGGATCGGACATGCGCGAGGAGATCCCGCCCGGCGGCGGGGGTGCCGACAGCGGCGCGGCCGACGCGCCGCGGGTGTCGCCGGGCGACCGGGGATCGATCCAGAACGTCTCGAGCCAGAACGACATCCCCGGCGTCGGCACGCGCGCCGCGGACGGATCCATGGAGCCCCAGCCGCGGCCCGCGCGGCGGGAGGACGCTCGCGGGGCCGAGCGCCCGTCGGCCGCGCAGCCGGTCGACGACGGTCCGGCACCGCGGCGGGCCTCCCGCGAGAGCACGCGCGGCGGCCGCGCCGCGTGGTGGCTGGTCCCCGCCGGCGCCCTCGGCGCCGTGTGCGTCGTGCTGTTCGCGGTCTCGGTTCCCGAGGCCGGGCTCGTCGCCTGGCTCGGCATCGCGCTCGAGGTGGTGCTCTTCGCGGCGATCGTCGCGGTGGCGCTCACCCAGCCGCTCGGCGGGCGCCGCAGCCCGCTCTTCGCGAGTCTGCTCGGCGCGATGGCCGTGGTCGGCGTCGCGATCGCGCTGACGATCTACGCGATGGCGACGGCGGCATGACGGCCGTCACCCACCGGCACACGGCCGCCCCGATCCCCCGCGTGCGCGGCGACGCGACCCTCGCGCTCCTCGCGGAGGGCTACGGCTTCGGCGCGCGCCGGTTCGACCGGCTGGGGTCGGACGCGTTCCGCACCCGCCTGCTGGGCATGCCCGCGACGTTCGTGCGCGGCCCCGAGGCGGCGCGGTTCTTCGCCGAGGGCGACCGCTTCTCGCGCACCGCGGCCATGCCCGCCTCGGTGCTGCACTCGCTGCAGGACGAGGGCAGCGTGCAGACACTGGCCGGCGACGCGCACCGCACCAGGAAGGCGCTCTTCCTCGAGCTGCTCGAGCCGGCGGGCCGCGAGCGGATGGCGCGGCTCGTGCGCGAGGAGTGGGACGCCGCGCTGCCGGCGTGGGAGCGCACCGACATGGTGCGGCTGCACGAGGTCGTCGCCGAGGTGCTCACGCGCGCGGCGTGCCGCTGGGCGGGGCTGCCGCTCGACGACGACACCGCCCGCGCCCGCACCGAGGAGTTCCTGGCCATGCTCGACGGCGCCGGCGGCTTCGGCCCGCGCAGCTGGCGCGGTCGGCTGCGGCGCCGGTCCACCGAGCGCTGGGCGCAGGAGCTCGTGCGCGACGCGCGCGAGGGCAGCCGCGGCGCCGTCTTGGGCAGGCTGATCGCCCACCGCGACGCCGACGGCAGGGGCTTGGACGACGAGGTCGCCGCCGTCGAGCTCATCAACCTGCTGCGCCCCACCGTGGCGGTCGGACGGTTCGCGGTGTTCGCCGCGCTCGCGCTGCACCGGCACCCGTCCTGGGCCGAGCGCTTCCGCGCCGGCGACGAGGAGCACCTGCGCGGCTTCGTGCAGGAGGTGCGCCGCACGGCGCCCTTCTTCCCGCTCGTCGCGGGACGCGCGACCCACGAGCTCGAGTGGCGCGGCGAGCGCTTCGCGCCGGGCGCCCTCGTGGCGCTCGACATCTTCGCCACCCACCGCGATCCGGCGCTGTGGCCCGAGCCGCTGCGCTTCCGCCCCGAGCGGCACGATCCCGCCGCCGGCTCCGAGGACCACCGCGCGCACGCCGCGAACGCGCTGATCGCCCAGGGTGCCGGCGACGACCTCGCGACCACCCACCGCTGCCCGGGCGAGCCGCTCGCGATCGAGCTGCTCGAGGAGATCGTACGGCTGCTCACGCAGCGCACCGCCTACGAAGTGCCGCCGCAGGACCTCGGGGTGGACCTGCGCCGGTTCCCCACCCTGCCGCGATCCGGGTTCCTCATGAGCCGGGTCCGGCGGGCGTGATCCGCACCGACATCGACGAGGAGATCTGATGAGAGCGCTCACCTGGCAGGGACGCCGCAACGTATCGGTCGAGCAGGTGCCCGACCCGCACATCGAGGAGCCCACCGATGCGATCGTCCGCGTGACGTCGACCGCGATCTGCGGATCCGATCTGCACCTGTACGAGCTGTTCGGCCCGTACCTCGACGCGGGCGACATCCTCGGGCACGAGGCGATGGGCGTCGTCGAGGAGGTCGGAGCCGAGGTCACGTCGCTGCGCCCCGGTCAGCGCGTGGTCGTGCCGTTCAACATCGCGTGCGGGCACTGCTGGATGTGCCGTCACGGCCTGCAGTCCCAGTGCGAGACGACGCAGGTGAGAGAGCAGGGCACGGGCGCGGCGCTGTTCGGCTACACCAAGCTGTACGGCCAGGTTCCCGGCGGGCAGGCCGAGCTGCTGCGCGTGCCGCTGGCCGACTACAACACCGTCCCGGTCGGCGAGGAGCTGCCGGACGAGCGCTACCTGTTCCTCAGCGACGTGCTGCCCACGGCGCTGCAGGGCGTGCAGTACGCGCACGTGCCCGAGGGCGGCACCGTGGCCGTGCTCGGGCTCGGCGCCGTCGGACAGTTCGCCTCCCGCATCGCGCGGCATCTGGGGCACCGCGTGCTGGCGGTGGATCCCGTGCCGGAGCGGCGCGCGATGGCGGCGCGCCACGGGGTGGACGCGTACGACATCGACGAGGCGGCCGAGCGCGTGCGCGACGCGACGGACGGCCGCGGTGCCGACGCGGTGATCGACGCCGTCGGGCTCGAGGCGCACGGCACCCCGGCCGTGCACGCCGCCCACCACGCGCTCGGGGCGCTGCCGGACGCCGTCGCCCGCCCCGTGATGGATCACCTGGGCATGGATCGCACGGCCGCGCTGCTGGCGGGCATCGACCTCGTGCGGCGCGGCGGCACCGTGTCCATCAGCGGCGTGTACGCGGGCGACGCCGACATCCTGCCCATGAAGACGATGTTCGACAAGCAGCTCTGCCTGCGCATGGGACAGTGCAACGTGAAGCGCTGGGTGCCGCAGCTCGTGGAGCTCGTGGAGCGGGAGGACGATCCGCTCGGCACCGCCGACCTCACCACCCACCGGGTGCCGCTGGCCGAGGCGCCCGACATGTACCGCACGTTCCAGCGCAAGGAGGACGGCTGCATCAAGGTCGTCCTGGACCCGGCGGCCTGAGGGGCAGGTCCGCACGATGACGGATCGGATGCTCGAGCGGGAGGAGTACGAGCGAGAGCCCGTGCGCTCGCTCGCGGAGCTGGAGGAGCTGGTGGCCGCGCGGCCCGCGCTGCACGCGCGCTACTCGCAGGGCCCGGCGGACGACGGCGACGGCGGCAGCATGGACACCGAGAGCGGGCTGGAGCTGCCCGGTCTCTCGGTCAATCCGCTCGCGCCCGAGCCGTGGTGGACGCGGCCGGTCGCCGACTGGCTGGCGCGCCAGCTGTGCCAGTACCGGCACCTCGCGGAGGCGCACCCCGACCGGCACGCGTGGGTGCTCACCGGCCGGCTCGTGGGCCGCGGACCCGACTGCGAGCCGCTGCTCGCGCACGCCGTGCCCGTCGCGCGACTGGACGACCGGCTGCTCGAGGAGGCCGACGCCCGCTATCGCGAGGCGTTCGACGCGGGTCAGGGGCCCGAGGGCTGAGGGAGCCTCAGCCGAGCGGGGCGCGCAGCGGCAGGTCCTGACCCTCCAGGATCACCTGGGCGGCGGCTCCCGTCGCGGTGTTGACGACGACCGGCGCGAGCAGGTTCACGTGCACGCCGTCGGCGCCGGGGTTCGCCACGACGAGCACGAGCGCGTCGTCGGCGGAGTCGAGCGCGAGCGCCTGGGCCTGCTCGTCGGTGAGCACGGGCGCGTAGCCGGGCAGCGACACGGCCGGATCGACGAGGAACACGCGCAGGTCGGCGTCGGCGACGGCGCGCAGCGCGAACAGGCCGTCGGCGCCGTCGACGGGCGACAGCACGAACTCCGTGTGCGGGGCCAGCCCCGGCGGCGGGGCGACGAACTGCAGGGCCGCGCTCACGCGAGGAAGTCCAGCAGGGTGGGCTGCAGCACGCGGCTGGTGACCTGCAGCGACGACTGGTACACGAGCTCCTGCGCCCGCAGCTGCACGAGCACCTCGACGGTGTCGACGTCCTCGACCGCGGCGCGGCGCGTCTCGAGCGAGACCGACTTGTTCACGGCCACCTCCTGCGCGCGCTCGATCTGTGCCTGGCGGGCACCCACGGCACCCTGGGCACTGAGCATAGCCGTGGTGCGCTCGTCGATCGCGGTCACGTGCGCGCCCACGTTCACGCCGGCGCGCAGGTCGGCGATGATGCTGTCGACGAGGGCGAAGGCCGAGTCGGCGCCTTCCCCGAAGACGGCCGCGCCGTCGGCGTCGACGCGCACCGTGACGCCGTCCGAGATGCGGCGCGTCACCTCTGAGCCCGGCACGCCGTTGTACGCGTAGTCGCCACCCTGGAAGGCGGATGCGGCGTCCGACGTGCCGGCGAACACCGAGCGCCCGAGCAGCCGGGTGTTCGCGGCGGCGAGCAGCTCGTCGCGGATCGTCTCGAGCTCGACGGCGATGGCCTCCTTCGCCGTGGCGTCGAGGGCGCCGTCGTTGGCGCCCTGCAGCGTGAGCACGCGCA
Source organism: Microbacterium sp. FG3 (assembly GCF_057809335.1). Classification (NCBI taxonomy): domain Bacteria; kingdom Bacillati; phylum Actinomycetota; class Actinomycetes; order Micrococcales; family Microbacteriaceae; genus Microbacterium; species Microbacterium sp. FG3. The sequence goes on from NZ_JBMDJT010000033.1 coordinate 18,095, forward strand.
CCCGCTGCATGAGGGTGACGCCCGACGAGATGGCCTGGTCGGCGGTGGTCACCCACGCCATGGCGTCGTCGATGTTGCGCGCGTACTGCTCGTTGCGCCCCTGCTCGGCGTGCACCGCGAGCGTCGCGGCGGCGGCCGAGGGGTTCTCGGAGGGCGAGAGGAAGGCGCGTTGCGAGGTGGCCTTCTCCTGCAGCTTCGAGAGCTCGGCGAGGTTGCTCTGGAGGTGGCGCAGCGACGCCTGCGTCATGGTCTGCGCGGTCACGCGGGAGATCATCGTGTTGCCTTTCGGACGTTCCGGGCTCAGCGGCCCACGAGGCCGGTGCGGTTGATGAGGACGTCGAGCGCCTCGTCGACGGCCGTGAGCACGCGGGCGGCGGCCTGGTAGGCCGTCTGGTAGGTGAGGAGGTTGATCGTCTCCTCGTCGCCGTCCACGCCGGCGACGGACTGCTGGGCGGCGGCGCTCGTCACGGCGGCCACCTCCGCGACCGTCGCGCGCTGGGCGTCGCCGGCCGTGGCGACGCCCAGGCTCGTGACGAAGTCGGCCCACAGCGCGTCGGGCGAGCCGGCGGCGGTGCCGATCTGCGAGATCGCGTCGGCATTGGACGAGTCGTGCGCCCCGCTGTCCGGGCGCGCGATCGCGAGCTCGCGGCCGCTCGTCGGCACGACCCGCAGCAGCAGGGCGGGTGCGCCGGTGCCGGAGGCGTCGAAGAACGCCCCGCCCGGCGTGCCGTCGGACGTCACGCCCTCGGCGTGCTGCGCGTTCACGGTGGTCGCGAGGCTCGTGGCCAGGCGGTTGTAGGCGTCCGCGACGCCGGCCAGCGTGCCGCCGTCGGCCGCGGGCGCGAGCACCGACAGCGTGCCGCCCAGCGCGCCGCCCACCGAGGCCAGCGGCACGTCCGGCCGGTGCGCCCACGCCACGGTGACGGGCTCGCCCTCCGCGAGCCCCTGCGGTCCGCTCGCGACGAGGTGGCGCGACTCGGTGCCCGCGGCGAGCGCGTTGCCGTCGATCCGCACCGTCATGGTGCCGTCGGGCTCGATGGTCGCCTGCGCGCCCGTCTGGCGCGCGACCTCCTCGGCCAGCACGCCGCGCCGATCCATGAGCTCGTTGGCCGAGCGGCCCGAGTTCAGGGCGTCGCGGATCTCGCGGTTCAGCTGCGCGATCTCGTCGGCGGCCACGTTCACCTCGGACACCGTGAGGTCTACGCCCGCGCGCAGGCCGCTCCACTGATCCGTGACCGCTGTGTAGCCGGCGGCGATCTGCGACGACAGCACGCCGGCGTTGTTCAGCACGACGGCGGCGGCGGCCTCGGAGTCCGGCGAGTTGGCGAGGTCCTGCCAGCCGTTCCAGAAGCGGGTGAGCGCGGCGGCGAGGCCGGCCTCGGTCGGCTCGGACAGGGCGGACTCCGCGATGCCGGCCACCTCGGCGCGCACGCCCCAGTACGCCGAGGCGCCCACCGCGTCGCGCACGCGCGCGTCGAGCAGCGCGTCGCCGAGCCGCGCGATGCCGTCCATCGAGACGCCCTGGCCGGGCACGACGCCCGTGCTGAACATGCCGGCCCGCGCGACGGGCGCCAGCGCCGAGGTCTCCAGCCGCTGGCGCGTGTAGCCGGGGGTGTTCTGGTTGGCGATGTTCTGACCGGTCACGTCGATGCCGCGCCGCGCGGCGGCCAGCGCCGAGGCGGCGGTGTTCAGTCCCGAGAAGGTGGACAAGATCTCTCCCTCAGCTCGCGTGTGCTGTCACAGTTCGGTGTCGAGGATGCGCGGCGCGGCGTCCCCCTTGGCGCTGGCGCCGTCGACGCCGTACTCGCCGGTCTGCACGCCCAGACCCGCGATCGCCTCCTGGGTCGCGCGCAGCGCCGCGCGCAGCTGCACGGTGTTCGCGTCGCGCCGTTCCGCGACCTCGCCCGCAAGTGCCGTCAGGGCGCGCAGGTGCTCCTCGAAGACCTCGCGCCAGGCATCGGTGGGCGCATGCGCGATGAGCTCGCGCAGCGACGCATCCGTCGGCGCGCCCCATTCCTCGGCAACCGAGGTCACCTCGATCGCGCGGCCGAGACCCAGGTGCCGCATCTGACCGAGCACTCCCTCGACCTCGTCGGAGGCGAGCTGCACCCAGCGCGAGCGTCCCGCCGCGAGGATGAGCTCCTGCACCTCGAGCTTGAACAGCAGCCGCTGGAGGAGCTCGCGCTCACGCCACAGCCTCATCGACAGCTCATTCGCTCCCATGCGACCACGCCCCTCTCCCCCCTCATCCGCGACACGCCAGGCCATCCCGCTTGACACTGTCGACCGGTTCCCTATTACGGTTACCCATATCCGGGCAGTATGGGTAGTTCTCCCCGATATGTCCCCGGGCACACAACCGAAGACTCGCTCCCCTCCCACCGCCCCGTTCCCCCGAAAGGCGGCTCCGGCATGACGCATGTCGAGCGCGATCGGCTCATCGTCGAGAACCTGCCCCTGGTGGGCTTCCTGGCTGCCGAGCTCAGCTCGCGCGCCACCCACATTCCGCGCGAGGATCTGGCCGCGGCCGGAGCGCTCGCACTCGTGACCGCCGCCGAGGCCTTCGATCCCGAACAGGGCGTTCCGTTCGGAGCGTACGCCAGGCGGCGCATCCTGGGCGCCTTCGCCGACGAGATGCGCTCGATGGACTGGGCCTCGCGCGGCATTCGGCGCCGCATCAAGGAGACCGTGGCGGTGCGCGACACGCTCGCGGCGGGCCTGGGTCGCACCCCCACGCACGACGAGATCGCCACCGCGATGGGCGTCGACACGGAGGCGGTGGCCGAGAGCCTCGCCGACGCGGCCCGCACGGTCACCAGCATCGACGAGCCGAGCGTCTACGAGGTGGCCGCCGAGCAGCCGCTGCCCGAGGACACCGCCGTGCTGGGCGAGCGGCAGGACGTGCTGACCCGCGCGATCGCCGCGCTGCCGGAGCGGATGCGCTTCATCGTGCAGGCCGTGTACTTCGAGGAGCGCCCGGTCAAGGACGTGGCGGCGGAGCTGGGCGTGTCGCACTCGGCCGTGTCGCAGCAGCGCTCGGAGGCGCTGCGCCTGCTGCGCGACGCGCTCGACCGCTTCTACGCCGACGAGCCCACCGCGCTGCCCGTGCCCACCTCGCGCGTGTCGACCTCGGCGCGGGAGTCGTACTTCGACCGCATCGCCGCCGGCGGCGGCCGCCTCGCCCACGCGTTCCTCCCCCGCGCGGCCGGCGCCTGATCGGCTCGCGCCGCACCTAACGGATGGGCGGGCGCTGCCGATAGGTCTGCATGGAGCTCACGGACGGGCTCCGCACCACCACCCAGTCACGGAGGAACACCATGGGTATGCAGATCAACACCAACGTGTCGGCGCTCAACGCCTACCGCAACCTGTCCAACACGCAGAACGATCTGTCGAAGTCGCTCGAGAAGCTCTCGAGCGGCCTGCGGATCAACCGCGCGGCGGACGACGCGGCCGGTCTCGCGATCTCCGAGGGCCTGCGCTCGCAGGTCAACGGCCTGAACGTGGCCGCCCGTAACGCCCAGGACGGCATCTCGGTCATCCAGACCGCGGAAGGCGCCCTGACGGAGGTCCACTCCATCCTGCAGCGCATGCGCGACCTCGCGGTGCAGGCCGGCAACGACTCGAACAACGACGAGTCGCGCGCCGCGATCACGAACGAGGCGACCCAGCTGTCGGCCGAGCTCGGCCGCATCGCCGAGTCGACCAACTTCAACGGCATCAGCCTGCTGAAGGGCGGCGACGCCCTGTCGTTCCAGGTCGGCGCGGACGGCGACTCGTCGTCGCAGATCAGCGTCACGCTCACCGACCTCAAGGCCGCGCTGGACGGCGTCGTGGAGCTGACCTACGGCGAGCCGGGTACGCCGGCGGTTACCGACGGCACTGGAACTGTTGTCACCCCCGCGGCCCCCGCCGTTGCCGCCACCGCCACCATGGAGGTCGCCTTCGGCAGCGCCACGGCGGCTGCCGAAGCGATCACGGCGATCGACGAGGCGATCACCGCGATCTCGTCGTCGCGTTCGGAGCTCGGTGCGGCGCAGAACCGCTTCGAGTCGACCATCAACAGCCTCAACGTGTCGTCCGAGAACCTCTCGGCCGCGGAGAGTCGCATCCGCGACACCGACATGGCGTCGGAGATGGTCAAGTACACCGCCGCGAACATCCTGTCGCAGGCCGGCACCGCCATGCTCGCGCAGGCGAACCAGTCGACGCAGGGCGTGCTGCAGCTGCTGCAGTGAGCCGGCTGACCGCCCGGGCGAGACGCGGCCTCCGCTCTCGCCCGGGCGGTCCCCCACCATCCCCCGAACCGGGAAGGCGACATGTCACTCTCGCTCGACGGACTCGCGTCCGGACTCGACACGACCGCGCTGACCGACGCCCTCATGGACGTCCAGGCGATCCCCCGCACCCTGCTGCAGAACAAGGCGGACGACAAGGGCGTCGTCATCAGCCACCTGCAGACCCTGAACACCTCGCTGCAGGACCTGCTCACGAAGGCGACCGGCGCGAAGAAGGCCGACTCACTCGCCGCCTACACCGCCACGAGCTCGAGCGAAGCCGTCGCCGTGACCGCCTCCGCCGGGGCCGCCGCGTCGCGCATGGAGGTCGTCGTCGACCGCGTGGCCACGGCCCACACCGTCGTGACGTCGGCGCTGACGGAGTGGCCCGAGCAGCCGCCCACCCTCACGCTCGTCGACGCCGAGGGCGACCAGACCGAGATCGTCGCGGTCGGCACCTCTCTCACCGAGGTCGCCGCCGCCATCAACAAGACGGGCGCGCCCGTGACCGCGCAGGTCGTCTCGGCCGGCGTCGACGCGAACGGCGACCCGCTGCAGCGCCTGCAGCTCGTCGCGAACGCCAGCGGCGCCGCCGGCACCTTCCAGCTGTACCGGGGCGACGCCGCCTCCGTCGACGCGGGCACCGCCGTCGACCTCGCGACCGAGCCCGGCGCGGCCGTCGTCACCCGGGCCCAGGACGCGCAGGTGCGGCTGTGGGCGGGCACGGCGGCCGAGCAGGTCGTCACCTCGGCCACCAACACCTTCGACGAGCTCATGCCGGGCATCGATGTGACCGTGTCGAAGGCGAGCGCCGAGCCCGTCACCGTGTCGGTCGCCGCCGACCCGGCCGCGAGCGCCAAGACCGCGAAGACGTTCGTCGACTCGATCGCCGCGGTGCTCAAGCGCATCGACGAGGGCTCCAAGGCGACGGTCGGCGGCGCCGGCGAGAGCACGACCCTCGGCGTCTACACGGGCGACAGCACCGTGCGGGCGCTGCGCCGCGCGCTGGCCGACGCCGTGCAGTACCCCGTCGACGGCGTCTCGCCCTCGTCGATCGGCATCTCGATCGACCGCTACGGCGTGCTCAGCTTCGACGCCGAGAAGTTCGAGGCCGCACTGGCGGACGATCCCGCCCTCGTCGAGAGCGTCTTCACCGGCATCGCGGGGCGCGTCGAGACGGTCACCAAGCAGTACTCCGACCCGTACGACGGCATGCTCACCACCCGCATCACGGGGCAGGAGAGCGAGGTCGACGCCCTCGAGGACCAGATCGAGCGCTGGGACCTGCGCCTCGAGCAGCGCCGCGCCACGCTGGAGCGGACCTACGCGAGCCTCGAGACGATGCTCTCGCAGATGCAGTCCCAGCAGGCCTACCTCACCACGCAGCTGTCCGCGCTGCCGAGCTACGACACAGGGAAGAAGTGATGACCGGACTCGCACCCGGCGCTCGCGTCGCACAGCTGCGCGCCGCCCAGCAGCGCTACCAGGCCGACGCCGTGCTGTCGGCCACGCCCGAGCGCCTCGTCACGATGCTGTACGACCGACTGCTGCTCGACGTCGAGCGCGGCGAGGCCGCCCAGCTCGCCGGGAACTGGCAGGACGCCTCCACGCACCTCGTGCACGCGCAGGCGATCGTCGCCGAGCTGAACGCCTCGCTCGCCGACACGTGGGACGGCAGCGCCTCGCTGCGCGCGCTCTACGTGCACCTCACCACGACCCTGATCGGGGCGAACATCGGCCGCGACCCGCAGCGCACGCGCGAGTGCCGCGACCTCATCGCGCCGCTGCGCGAGGCCTGGCACGGCGCCGCGCAGGCCGCGGCCGCCCCGGTGCACGCCCATGCCTGACAGCGACGCGCTGCGCGAATGGGCGGCGCTCCTCGACCGCTTCGAGCGCGACCTCGCGCCCGGCACCGCGCCGACGGCGTGGGCGAGGCCGGCCGCCGATCTGCCGCCCGAGCTCGAGGCGCGGGCGCGCCGGGTGCTGCAGGCGCAGCGCGAGCGCGTGGCGGCGCTGGCCCGCGAGCGCGACGAGACCGTCTCGCAGCTGACCGCGCTGCGGCGCGTTCCGGGGGCGCCGGAGGGGCGCCCGGCCTACGTCGATCTGGACGGCTGAGAACCCGCTCCTAACGCGCGGCGCGCGGCTGCCGATAGAGCACCGTGAGCACGGATCGCTCGACCCTCAGGCCACGGATCGGCCGGACAGCTGCTATTGAAGGGCACACGTCCTCGTGTTCGACTCGGTCACCCTCAGCGCCCTCACGAGCGCGCTCGACGGCCTGTCGCAGCGACAGCGCGCAATCGCCGACAACATCGCGAACGTCAACACCCCCGGCTATCACGCCAAGCGGGTGCAGTTCGAGGACGCCCTCGCCCGCTCGGTGGCCGAGGGCTCCGGCGTCGCCGAGGCGACGACCGCCGAGTCGCTCGAGCCCACGCGGCTGAACGGCAACAACGTCAACCTCGACACCGAGACCCTGTCGAACATCGACACCGTCCTGCGCTACCAGTTCGCCAGCCAGGCCATCGGCGGCTCGTTCAACGGCGTGCGCACGGCCCTGCGCACGACCTCGTGAGGAGGAACGCGTGACCTTCGACGCGATCGGCATCGCCGGCACCGGCCTGACGGTGCACCGCAAGTGGCTCGACGCCCTCAGCGACAACATCGCCAACGTCAACAACGCCCGCGCCACCGACGAGGCGGCGTTCCAGGAGCGCTACGTGACGGTCCAGAACTCGGCGGACAGCCCCGGCGTGTACGTCGCGGGCATCGCGTACGGGGACGAGGAGGGCCGCGTGGTGTACGAGCCCGACCACCCGCTCGCCGACGACGACGGCTACGTGCGCTACCCCGACATCGACCTCGGCGCCCAGATGAGCCAGCTCATCCTGGCCCAGCGCGGCTACCAGGCGAGCGCCGCCGTGGTGGACCGCGCGAAGACGACCTACGAGGCCGCCCTGCAGATCGGACGCTCCTGATGCCCCCCATCGACGCCATCGACTCCCTCTCGGGCGCGGCCGATGCGCTGCTCCCCCGCCCCACGGCCCCCGCCACCGACGGCACCGCGTTCGCGGACTCCGTCACGGGCGCGGTCGACGAGCTGGCGAAGCTGCAGGCCACCTCGAACGAGCTCGCCGTGGCCGCCGTGACCGGTGACCTCGACGACATCCACTCGGCGATGATCGCCTCCACGCGCGCCTCGGTCACGCTCGAGCTCGTCGCGGCCGTGCGCAACAAGGGCGTCGACGCCTTCAACGAGATCATGAGGATGCAAGCCTGATGCCCCAGGCGGTGAGCGGCTTCTTCGGGCGGATCGGGCGCGCGATCTCGGGCTTCACGCTCGCGCAGCGCACGATCGCCATCATCGGCGTGGCCGTGCTCGCGCTCGGCGTGATCGCCCTGACGAGCTGGCTGACGCGGCCCCAGTACGCGCCGCTGTTCACGGGGCTCACCGCCACCGACGCGAGCGCCGTGGTCGAGCAGCTGCAGACCGCGAACGTTCCGTACGAGCTCGCCGACGGCGGCGCGACGGTGCTCGTGCCGCAGCAGGACGTGTACGACCAGCGCCTCGCCGCCGCCGCGGCGGGCCTGCCGGGCGACGGCACGAACGGCTACACCCTGCTCGACGACATGGGCGTGACCACGAGCGAGTTCCAGCAGTCGGTCACGTACAAGCGCGCGATCGAGGGCGAGCTGGCCCGCACGATCTCGTCCATGGAGGGCGTAGGCGCGGCCTCGGTGCAGTTGGCGATCCCCGAGGAGAGCGTATTCGTCTCCGAGACGGTCGATCCCACCGCCTCGGTCTTCGTCGAGACGAAGTCCGGATCGACGCTCAGCCGCGAACAGGTGAACGCGATCGTGCACCTCACCTCCGCCGCGATCAGCGGCATGGCGCCCGAGAACGTCGCCGTGATCGACCAGGCGGGCGAGACGCTCTCGGCCGTGGGCACCGGCCCGGCCGGCGGTCTCGACGACCAGGCCTCGGCCTACGAGGCCAAGGTGGCCGCGAGCATCCAGGAGATGCTCGATCGCGTCGTCGGCGCCGGCAACGCCACCGTCACGGTCGCCGCCGACGTGTCCAACGCCACGAGCGAGCGGGTGGACGAGACGTTCACGAACCCGGAGGACGTGCCGCCCGCGACGGAGGAGACGCGCACCGAGACGTACACGGGCACGGGAGGCGGCGCCGGCGTGCTCGGCCCCGACAACATCGCCGTGCCCGACGGCCAGGGCGCCGGATCGTACGAGTCGAGCGAGACGATCGTCGACAACAGCGTGAACAAGAGCACCGAGCGCGTCTCGACGCCCGCCGGGGCCATCGAGCGCCAGACGGTCTCGGTCGCGGTGAACGAGGAGGCCGCCGCCGGCCTCGACGTGGGCCAGCTCGAGGAGCTCGTCGCCACCGCCGCCGGCCTCGACGCCGCGCGCGGCGACCAGGTGACCGTGGCGACGATGCCCTTCAGCACGGCCGACGCCGATGCCGCGCAGGCCGCGCTGGAGCAGGCGCGCGAGGCCGAGCAGGCCGAGCGGATGGACGCGCTGCTGCGCACCGCCGCGATCGCCGTCGCCATCGCCCTGCCGCTGCTGATCGGCGTGATCATCCTCGCCGTGCGCCTGCGCCGCCGCCGCACCGCGGACGAGATGGAGCCGATGGCCGCCCTCGACGCCACCCCGACGCTCCTGCTCACGCCGCAGGACGCGGCGGAGCCGCCCACGGTCGCCTTCGAGACGCCCCAGATCGAGACGCCGCCCACCGTTCCGCTCGGCCTCGACATCGACCCGGAGCCCGAGGGGCCGGAGCCCGACCAGATCGCGCTCGAGCGCCACCGCATCGAGCTCGAGTCGATCGCGCGCCGCGACCCGCAGAAGACCGCCGAGGCGCTGCGCGCCATGATCGGCGAGGAGGTGAGCGTGTGAGCACGCTCACCGGCACGCAGAAGGCGGCCGTCGTCCTCATGAACCTCGATCGCTCCCGGGCGGTGGAGGTCATGAAGCACCTCACCGAGACCGAGGCCGAGGAGATCGCCGCCGAGATCATCCGGATGCGCCAGCCCGACGCCGCCACGACGGCGCGCGCGCTGCGCGAGTTCCACCGGCTCGCGAAGGGGCACCTGCCGCCGGGCCGCGGCGGCCGCGACGTCGCCGCCTCGCTGCTGGAGGCGTCGTTCGGCGCCGACCGCGCCGCGGGCGTGCTCACGCGCGTGAACTCGAGCATGGCCGGCACCTCGCTGGAGTTCCTCAACGCGGCCGACCCCGAGCAGCTCGCGACGCTGCTGGAGGGCGAGCTGCCCCAGACGATCGCGCTCATCCTGGCGCACCTGCGCACCAGCCACGCCGCCCACGTGCTCGCCGCCCTCCCCGATCCGCTGCGCACCGACGTCGCGCAGTCGATCGCGACGATGGGATCGGCGACGCAGGAGGCGATCGCGGTCGTGGCCGAGACGATGCGCTCGCGCACGGGCGTGTTCGCGATGCGCGAGGGGGCCGAGGCGGTGGGCGGCGTGCAGCCGCTCGTCGAGATCATCAACCGCTCCGACGCCACGATCGAGAAGGCGCTGCTCGAGAGCATCGACGCGCGCGACACGGCGCTGGCCGAGGAGATCCGCTCGCGCATGGTCACCTTCGCCGACATCGTCAAGCTCGAGGACCGCGACGCCCAGCGCGTGCTGCGCGGCGTCGACATCCGCACGCTGGCCCTCGCGCTGAAGGGCGTGAACCAGGCGATCGCCGACGTCATCCGCAAGAACGTCTCGGAGCGCAACCGCGAGGTGCTCGACGAGGAGATCCGGATCATGGGCCCGGTGCGCGTCTCGCAGGTCGAGGAGGCGAGGGCGGACATCGTCCGCACGATCCGCTCGCTCGCGGCGTCGGGCGACATCACGGTGCACCGCTCGGACGAGGACGAGTATGTCTACTGACGCCCCCTCGTTCACCTCGGCGGTGTTCCCCCGGATCGACCGGCGCGGCGCCGAGCTGGAGCGCGAGTTCGAGGCCGCCCGCATCCGCGGCTACGCCGCCGGTCACGCCACGGGCATGCGCGCCGCGAACGAGGCCGTCTCGCTCATCCGCGAGGAGCTCGCGCACGAGCGCCAGCAGGAGCGCATCGCGGCCGAGCGCCGCATCGGCCAGGCGCTCGTCGCGCTCGACGCCGCCGTGGCCGCGCTCGCCGCGCGGGAGCGCGAGCTCGTCGAGGCGGGCTGCCGCACGCTCGAGCGGCTCGCGGTGGATCTGGCCGAGGCCGTCGTCGGCCGCGAGCTGAGCACCGCGGACGACGCCGCGGCGCTCGCCGTGCGCCGCGCGCTGTCCGGCGCCGGCGCGGCCGAGGTGCGGGAGCTGCGTCTCAACCCCGTCGATCTCGAGACGCTGCGCGAGGCCGGTGCCGCGCCCGACGGGCTCGCCCTCACGGCCGACGCCTCGCTGGCGCGCGGCGACGCCGTCGCGGTGCTGCCCGAGGGCCTCGTCGACGCGCGGGTCGCGGCGGCCTTCGACCGCGCCCGCCGCGCCCTCGAGGCCGGCGACGCCGCCGAGACGGGTGGCGGGTCATGAGCTGGGACGCCGTGCTCGAGGCCGTGCGACCGGAGCGGATGGGCTCGGTCGCGCAGGTGCGCGGACTCGCCGTGGAGGTGCGCGGGCTCGACAGCGCCGTCGGCGACCTCGTCACGCTCGGCGACGGGATCGCGGCGGAGGTCGTCGCGACGGGCACCGACGGCGCGCGCTGCATGCCGCTCGCGCCCGTCACGGGGCTCACGGCGGGCGCCCCCGCTCGCGCGGGCGGCGGACCGCTGCGCGTGCCCGCCGGCGACGCGCTGCGCGGACGGGTGCTCGACGGGCTGGGCCGCCCGATCGACGGCAAGGGCCCGATCGACGCCCCGCGCGTCACGCTCGACAACGATCCGCCCTCGGCGATGGATCGCGCCCGCATCGACACGCCGCTCTCGCTCGGCGTGCGCGCGATCGACACGCTCACGACGGTGGGCCGCGGCCAGCGGCTGGGCCTGTTCGCCGGATCGGGCGTGGGCAAGTCGTCGCTGCTGTCGATGATCGCGCGCGGCACCGAGGCCGAGGTCGCCGTCATCGCCCTCGTCGGCGAGCGCGGCCGCGAGGTGCGCGAGTTCCTCGAGGACGACCTCGGGCCGGAGGGCCTCGCGCGCTCGGTCGTCGTCGTGGCGACCTCCGACCAGCCCGCGATGGCCCGCCTGCGCGCCGCGTTCACGGCGACGCGCATCGCCGAGTCGTTCCGCGACGAGGGCGCGCACGCCGTGCTCATGATGGACTCCCTCACCCGCGTGGCCATGGCCCAGCGCGAGATCGGGCTCTCGGCCGGCGAGCCGCCGGCGACGCGCGGCTACCCGCCGTCGACGTTCTCGGTGCTCGCCCGGCTCCTCGAGCGCGCCGGCACGGGCAGCCGCGGATCGGTGACCGGCCTGTACACGGTGCTCGTCGACGGCGACGACCACAACGAGCCGATCGCCGACGCCGCGCGCTCGATCCTCGACGGCCACATCGTCCTCGATCGCGCGCTCGCCGTCACGGGACATCATCCGGCCATCGACGCGCTCGGATCGATCTCGCGCGTCGCGTCGAAGATCACCACGGCCGACCAGCGCCGGCTGGCCACGCAGCTGCGCACCGTCATGGCCGCGCGCCGCGGCGCCAAGGACCTCATCGACATCGGCGCCTACCAGCCGGGAGCCGATCCGCGCGTCGACGCCGCCGTGGCGCACGACCGCGACATCACCGCCTTCCTCACCCAGGCACTCGACGAGTCGTGCCCCGCCCCCGAGGCGTGGCGACGGCTCGAGGTGCTCGTGTCGTCTTTCGGAGACCTGTCATGAGCGAGCGCTTCTCCCTCTCCGGACTGCTGCGGCTGCGCGGCGTGCAGGAGCGCGCCGCCGCCGAGCGCCTGTCGCGCGCGTCGATCGCCGCGCGCCAGGCCGAGGCGGGCGAGCGCCGCACGCGCGCCGCCCTCGCCGGCGCCGGCGACGCCGCGGTCGATGTGCGCTCCCTCGCCGCCATCGCCGCCTCGCGCGCCGCGGCCAGGGCGCAGCTGAGCGAGCTGAGCCGGCTGAGCGACGAGCGCCGCGACGCCGAGGAGGATGCGCGCCGCGCGCACGCCGAGGCCAAGCGCCGCGCGCGGGGACTCGAGAAGCTCGAGGCCGCGCACCTCGAGCGCGAGCGCAGCCGCGAGCTGCACGCCGAGCAGACCGCGCTCGACGAGATCGCCACGGGACGCTGGGCGTCCACACCCCGGGAAGGAGCCGCATGAGCATCTCCGCCATCACGGATCGGATCGCCGGCATCCAGTCCGCCATCCAGGAGCTGAGCACGCCCGCCGCGACGTCGACGGCCCGGGCCGCGACCACGGCGACGGCGGCGGCCGGCACCGGGGCCGCGGACTTCGGCACCGTGCTGAACACGCTCGCCGGCGCCCCGGCCGGCGGCGTCACGGGCGCCGACATCGTGGCGCAGGCCAAGAACTACCTCGGCGTGCCGTACGTGTTCGGCGGCGAGGACGAGACGGGCATGGACTGCTCGGGCCTCGTACAGCGCGTGCTCGCCGACCTCGGCATCGACGCGCCGCGCGTGGTGCAGGACCAGGCCGACATCGGCGTGGAGGTGCCCTCGCTCGACCAGGCGCAGCCGGGCGACCTCATCGTCACGAAGGGCGAGGGCCACATCGTGATCTACGCCGGCGACGGCAAGATCATCCACGCTCCCCGCCCCGGCAAGGACGTGCAGCTCGTCGACAACTACCTCTCCCCCGGCGAGATCTCCACGATCCGCCGCGTGGCCACCGCCGCCGCGCCCGCCGTCGCCGCGACCCCCGCCGCGACGGCCACGCAGGCCGAGCTGCTCACCGCGATGCAGAGCGTCTTCGCCACGCAGCAGACCGGCCTGTCATCGGCGCTCGGCCTGCTGACGGGGGCGAGCTCGTGAGCCTCGTCGGCCTCGTCGCCGCCCCCGCCCCCGCCGCGCCCTCGGCCGGCCGCGGCCAGGGCGCGCAGGGCACGGCCGGCGGCTTCGCGGCGGCCCTCGCCGCCGCCGGTGCCGATGCCGCGGAGGCGAGCGCGCAGGCACCGGCCACGCCCGTGCCGGGCGAGGCCGCGGCGGAGGACACCGC
>NZ_JBMDJT010000034.1:0-30712 GCF_057809335.1 Microbacterium sp. FG3
CAACCGCGGCCTGAAATCCACAAAGAGATCGTCTACGAAGCTTGACACAGCCCACTGATTCCAGTCCGGATCAACGTCGGCGAGCAGGTCCTGTCCGCGCTGCGCGCCAACGACGATCTGGACTGGGTCATCACGACCGAAGATGATGCGATCGACGGTACGAAGTCGGGTGCGTACTACGCCGCAATCGTGCTTCCGCAGTCCTTCAGCGCCGACATGATGACGTTCTACGTCGACGGTGCGGAGCACACCGACATCGCGCTATACACCAATGAGAAGAAGAACGCGCTCGCTCCCAAGATCACCGAACAGGGTGCCGACGGTGTGTCCGCGCAGATCACCGAGACGTTCACCAAGACCCTCAGCGAGATCGCGCTCAGCTTGCTCTCCTCCCTCTCCGACTTCCTCACCGACGACGACACCCAGGCCGCACTGGCCCGGCTCCAAGCACGCGTGGCCAGCCTCACGACGCAGCTGCGTTCGAGTGCGCAGACCGCCGACATGTTCTCCGCCCTCTTCGACTCCAGCATCCCCGTGGTGAACAGTGCTTCCGGCCTCGTCGGCTCCGCTGGAGCCGCGTTCAGCGACGCCTCCGGCGCCGTCGGTAGCGGAAGCGATGCGGTCGACTCCCTCGGCTCCGCTCTGCGTACCGCCACCCAAGGAGCCTCCGACGCTTTGTCCGCGACGGCCAACAGCTACAACGCGGTCGGCGATCGCATCGACGACCTTTACGTGGACATGGATTCCCTCAGCGGCGATCGCGTGACGGTGCTCGCTGACCTAGCGGCACGAGTCCAGGACCAGGTCGACCGATACCGCACCATTCGCGACGCCCTTGATACCGAGGTTCGGCCCACGCTGCCCGAGGCTGCCCAAGGCGCCCTCGATACCGTCATCGCCGCCCTCGACGACGCGATCGCGCGGCAGCAGGCTGTGCACGACAGTCTCGTCCAAGCTGCGCAGGACATCCAGGACGACAACGCCTCCGAGCAGGGCTCTCACCAGGAGATCCTCGCCACGATCGCCGATGCGAAGACCGCGGTACAGAACGCACAGAGCGCATACGCCGACGGACTGAAGCCGCAACTGGACCTTCTGTCTTCTACGCTCTCACGGCTCGACTCGGACATCTCCATCGTGTCCAACGACCTTGCCGACGTGTCCTCGAGCCTGTCGGGTTCATCGGACTCCGTGATGACCGCCATCGACCGGGGAAAGACCATCGCAGATGGGATCTCCACCTCACTGGGTGAACTGGCCGACCGGTTCGACGAGCTCGATCAGGCGCTCGGAACCGCAACTGACACCGGTGATCTCAGTGAACTCCGCGACATCATCGGAGGCGATCCCGGCGTCCTCGCCACCTCACTGGGGGAACCCGTCCGGGTGGACCGCACCGCGGTGTTCCCGGTCGCCGGGTTCGGCGCCGCCATGGCACCGCTCTACACCATCCTCGCGCTCTGGGTCGGAGCATTGTTGATGACAGTCACTATCCGCGTCGACGTCAACCACAACACACTGTCGGGCACCTCCGAACTCACCACGACCCAAAAATACCTCGGACGATACGGCATCTTCGGACTCGTCGGCCTTGCCCAGAGCACACTGCTCACCCTCGGGCTCATCCTCTTTGTCCGGATCGAGCCCGCTCACCCGCTGCTCATGATCCTCGCCGGATGGATCATCTCCCTCGTATTCACCCTCATCGTCTACACCGCGGTCGTCGCGTTCGGCAACGCCGGAAAGGCACTATGCGTGCTGCTGCTCGTCATCCAAATCTCCGGATCTGGCGGCGCCTACCCCCTTCAGCTCCTGCCCGACTGGTTCCAGAACATCAGCCCATTCCTGCCCGCCACCTACGCGATTCAGGCGCTGCGGTCGGCGATCGGCGGCGTCTACGCAGCGGACTTCTGGATCTCTCTTCTCCTGCTCGCCCTCTTCATCGTCCCGGCCCTCCTGCTCGGCCTGGTGCTGCGGCGCCCCCTCATCGCGTACAACCGCGGCATGTCAGAGGCGCTTGAATCCACCAAGCTCATGTAAGCGCCCGCGAAAGGTGATCATGTCTCCACGAGAGTCCATAGCCTTGTCGAACTCGGTTCCTGCTCGCGAGCGCAGAAGCGACGCCACGACGAACCACAAAGCACTCCTCCACGCAGCGCAGATCGTGCTCGCCGAGAACCCCCAAGCCTCCCTCGACACCATCGCGCAAGCGGCAGGCCTGTCACGACGTGCTCTCTACGGCCACTTCGCCGACCGCGAGACTTTGCTGAGAGAGGTCATCGCGCTCGGCGCTGAGCGCTTCAATATGATCGCCCAGACCACCGACGACACCGACTCGCGCGTCGCTCTGGCCCGCCTCGCCGCACGTCTTTGGCGCGAAGCCTCAGCAGTGCGCGCAACCGCCAACATCGCACTGAGCGAACCCCACGTCTCAGAGACAGTCCGTGCACTCGCTCCTCTCCGACGACGCGTCCGCGAACTCACAGATGCCGGCATGGCAGCAGGGGCCTTCCGAAGAGACGTTTCACCCGAAGTCCTCGCCATCCTGATCGAAGAGACAGCCCGCGCCACCTTGCGCCAGACTCGCCTGACCACAGGAAGCGACCCGTCGGTTATTGCGCGAGTTGTGCTCAGCATCGTCGGCCTGTCGTGGACCGAGCAGGCAGCGCTCATCGCGTCGAATCCCGACATCGTGGCCTGAGCGTGACCGGAACGTCCGAGAAGCGGTGTGAGATCGGCCTGATCAAGAGCAGAAGCGTGCGGTGGGTGGGCGTCGCGGTCGAACCTACCGTCGGCCGACCATGCCCTCGGCGTGGTCGGCGACCCAGGCGACGAGCGGCAGCATCCGCTCCATGAGGTCTCGGCCGAGGGGAGTCAGGCTGTACTCGACGTGGGGCGGCACGCTCGGGAACGACTCCCGGTGCACGAGGCCGTCGGCAGCGAGCGTCCGCAGGGTCGAAAGTGGGTACCCGCTCGCGGGAAGGCGGCGCGCGATCGGGGCGCCACCGGCCACCTCGGCCGCCTCGTCGTCGACAGCCTGCTCGCCCGCGGCGTCGACCCCGCCACCGTCCGCGCGGGCGCGCGGGACACCGCGAAGGCCGCCGACCTCGCGGCGCGCGGGGTGCAGGTGGTCGCGCTCGACTACGACCGGTCGGAGACCGTCGCCGCGGCCGTCGACGGTGCCGACAGCGTGCTGCTCATCTCGAGCAGCGAGGTCGGCAAGCGCGCCGCGCAGCACCAGGTCGTCATCGACGCCGCCCGTGCGGCGGGCGTCGCCAAGTTCGTGTACACGAGCGCCTCCCGGGCCACGACGAGCGACCTCGTGCTCGCGCCGGAGCACAAGGCGACCGAGGAGGCGATCGCCGCCGCGGGTCTGCCCGCCGTGATCCTGCGCAACAACTGGTACACGGAGAACTACGTCGCCGACGTGGCGCGTGCGAAGGACACCGGCGTCATCGCCGCCAGCGTGGGCGACGGTCGCGTGGCCTCGGCCACGCGCGCCGACTATGCCGAGGCCGCCGCGGTCGTCCTCACCGAGGACGGGCACATCGGCGAGGTCTACGAGCTGAGCGGCGACGTCGCGTGGAGCTTCGACGAGCTCGCCGCCGCCGCGTCGGAGATCGTCGGGCGCGAGGTGCGGTACACCCCGCTCAGCTCGGAGGAGCATGCCGCCGCGCTCGAGGCGGCCGGTCTCGATGCGGGCACGGTCGCCTTCGTCACAGCACTGGACGCCAACATCCGCGACGGCGCGCTCGCCGAGGCCGACGGCACGCTCGCGCGCCTGCTGGGTCGCCCGACGACACCCCTTGTCGAGGGGCTGCGCGCGGCGCTCTGAGACCGGCTGGGCGGGGATTCACCACGCGCGTGCAATCCCCGCCCACGGGGCGGGAGTCGCGATGACGTCCATCGCCGCGGCTTCCGCGCGCCGCTACACCGTCCGCGCTCCCGCCAGCTCCGCCCGGACGATCTCGGCGCCGGCGGCGAGCGCGATCATCTTGTCGCGCGCGACCGTGCGCGGCAGGGGCGCCATGCCGCAGTTGGTGCTGGGCAACAGCTTCTCCGCATCGACGAACGGCAGCACGCGACGCAGCGTCGCCGCCACCTCCTCGGGCGTCTCGATCGCGTGGGTGGCCACGTCGATCGCCCCCACCATCACCTTCTTCCCCCGGAGCAGCGCGATGAGCTCGACCGGCACGCGGGAGTTGTGGCATTCCAGCGACACCGTGTCGATCGTCGAGCGCTGCAGCAGGGGGAAGGACTCCTCGTACTGGCGCCACTCGGATCCGAGCGTCGCTTTCCAGTCGGTGTTCGCCTTGATGCCGTAGCCGTAGCAGATGTGCACCACGGTCTCGGCGCGCAGGCCCTCGGCAGCCCGCTCGAGGGCCGCCACGCCCCAGTCCTTCACGTCGTCGAAGAAGACGTTGAAGGCGGGCTCGTCGAACTGGATGATGTCCACGCCCGCCGCTTCGAGCTCGCGGGCCTCCTGGTTGAGGATGGTCGCGAACTCCCACGCGAGCTCCTCGCGGCTGCCGTAGTGGCCGTCGTACAGCGTGTCGATCATCGTCATGGGGCCGGGAAGGGCCCACTTGATCGGTCGATCGGTGAGCGCGCGGAGTGCCTTCGCGTCCTCGACGAACACCGGCCGCTCGCGGCTCACCGCGCCGACGACCGTGGGCACGCTCGCGTCGTAGCGGTTGCGGATCCGCACGGTCTTGCGCCGCTCGAAGTCGACCCCGCTGAGGTGCTCGATGAACGTGGTGACGAAGTGCTGGCGCGTCTGCTCGCCGTCGCTGACGATGTCGAGCCCCGCGCGCAGCTGATCGTCCGCCGCGAGCCGCAGCGCATCCCGTGTGCTCTCCGCGAGTTCCACGCCCTCGAGCCTCCAGGGCGACCACAGCGTCTCCGGCTCCGCGAGCCACACGGGCTTGGGCAGGCTGCCGACGATCGAGGTGGGCAGCAGCGTGTTCATCGGCGACTCTCCGTGTCTCGTGCGATCAGTGGGCATAGCTGCTCGTCCACTCGTCGAGCAGCGCTCCATAGGGCGCGATGATGTGCTCCTCGGCGAACGCGCCCTGCGTGGCCGCGAGCCGGCTGCGCTCCTCGCGGTCGTAGGCGACCTCAGTCACCATGAAGTCGGGATTGTCGAGACTCGGCCGGTACACCTCGCCGGCGGCCGTTGTCGCGTTGTAGATCTCCGGACGGTAGATCTTCTGGAACGCCTCCATCGTGCTGATGGTGCCGATCAGCGCCAGGTCCGAGTAATCGCGGAGCAGGTCGCCCTCGAAGTAGAACGCCAGCGGCGCCACCGAGCCGGGCGGCATGAAGTAGCGGACCTGCAGGCCCATCTTCGCGAAGTAGCGATCGGTCAGCGAGGAATCGCTCTGCTCGTACTCCACGCCGAGCACGGGGTGCCGATGCCCGAGCCGGTGATACGTCCTGCTGGTCGAGACGCTGATGCAGACCACGGGCGGCTGCGAGAACCGCTGGCGATACGCGTCCGAGTCGACGACGGCCCGGAAGAGCCTGCCGTGCAGATCGCCGAAGTCGCTCGGGAAGCCGGCCGCGGGCGCATCCGCGGCGAGCCGGGGGAGCAGCACGCTGAAGTCGTAGTCGCGCACGTAGGACGAGAAGTTGTTGCCCGTGATCCCGGGCGTGCGCTCGCCGGTCTCCCGATCCAGGATGTGCACGTCGAGCATCTCGATCAGCGGGACCCCCACGCCGTCCCGGTCGGCGTCCCCGAGCAGGTTCACGGAGACGATGTCGAGCTCCACGGCATAGCGGTCGCGCGCCGGATTCCCGTCCCGTGCGAGGTCGTTGCAGCGATCGTCGATCATCCGCAGCGCGTTGCGGAGGTTCTGCCGCCGGCCCGCGCCGCGGGCCAGGTTCGCGAAGTTCGTCGTGGCGCGGGAGCCGGACGACGGCGAGTAGTCCTCATCGAAGGGGGTGGTGCTGATGCGGAAGGTGAATGCGGTTGCCATGTGATCCCGTGCCTCGATTCGTGGCGAGAGCGCGGGCCGGACCCACGCGGTGGATGCCACTGTAAGCCGGGTGCGGGGTCATAGCCTCATCGGGATGCTTGACCGAGACGCATAGCCTTTGCCTATGTCAGCAGCTCGACGTCGAAGCCCGCGACGACATCGCGCATCTCGGCGACGAACCGCTCCGCCTGACCCGTGAGCGGGATGGAGCTGTGGCCGATCCAGCCGATCTCGATGCGCTCGTCGACGTCGAGGGGCACCGCCACGATCGACGGATCAAGGTCGTCGGAGATGATGCCGGTGGAGATCGTGTAGCCGTCGAGACCGATCATGAGGTTGAAGATGGTGGCGCGATCGCTCACCCGGATGTCCTGCTTCGCCGACCGGGTGGAGAGGATCTCCTCGGCGAAGTGGAACGAGTTGTTCTGACCCTGGTCGAAGGTCAGGCGCGGCACGTCCTCGAGATCTTCCAGGGTGACCCGCTCGCGCGCGGCGAGCGGGTTCGTGCGCGCGACGAAGATGTGCGGGGTCGCGACGAACAGCGGGGCGAAGGCGAGCCCGGACTCGCGCAGCAGCTTGTCGATGACGTTCCGGTTGAAGTCGTTCCGATACAGGACGCCGAGCTCGCTGCGCAGCGTCCGGACGTCCTCGATGATGTCCCAGGTGCGGGTCTCTCGCAGCGTGAACGCGTACTCCGCGGCGGGTGACGCCTTCACCATGCGGACGAACGCATCGACGACGAACGAGTAGTGCTGCGCCGAGACGGCGAGGAGACGGCGCGACGGCGGACGTCCCAGGTATCGCTGCTCCAGGAGCTCGGCCTGCTCCACGACCTGGCGTGCGTAGCCGAGGAACTCGGTGCCGTCCTCGGTGAGGGTGACACCCCGGACGGATCGGGTGAACAGCGCGCGGCCGACGCGACGCTCGAGGTCCTTCATCGACGCCGACATCGTCGGCTGCGAGACGTAGAGCAGCTCCGCGGCCGCGGTGATGGAGCCCTCCGCCGCGACTTCGACGAAGTACCGCAGCTGCTGCAGGGTGATGCCGCTCGTCGTCCCGATCTCGCCACGTGCCATAGCCACAAGCTATCCAACCCGCGGGCCACGGCCGCCGCGTCGCACGCGGACGCGGCCCCGGTCGATCCCCGGCTCAGGCGGGGATGTAGTCGAACGTGTCGGGGTCTGGGCCGGTGCGCTGGTCGCGGTTCAGGGCCGAGATCGCCTGGACGTCCTCGTCGGTCAGCTCGAAGTCGAAGAGGCGGAAGTTCTCCTCGACGCGCGAGCGGGTGACCGACTTGGGGAACACGATGTCGCCGCGCTGGATGTGCCAGCGCAGCGTGACCTGCGCGGTCGTGCGGCCCAGGCGCTCGGCGATCGCCGTGATCGTCGGGTCGCCGAGCACGGCGCCCTGCGCGATGGGCGACCACGCCTCGGTCGCGATCCCGTGCTCCGCGCCGTAGGCGCGCACGGTCTCGTTCGTGAGGTACGGGTGTACCTCGATCTGGTTGACGGCCGGCGTCACGCCCGTCTCGGCGATGATGCGCTCGAGGTGCGGCACCTGGAAGTTCGAGACGCCGATCGCGCGGGCGAGGCCCTGGTCGCGGATCTCGATCATCGCCTGCCACGTCTCGAGGTAGTCGACGTCGATCGTGGGCAGCGGCCAGTGGATGAGGAACAGGTCCATCGGGCCGCCCAGGCGCTCCACGCTGGCCTCGGCCTCGCGCAGCGCGTCGTCGCGGCGGTGGAAGCCGTTGTTGAGCTTGCTCGTGACGAAGACCTCGTCGCGGCTCAGGCCCGACGCCTTCAGCGCGTCGCCGACGCCCTGCTCGTTGCCGTACATCTGCGCCGTGTCGATGTGGCGGTAGCCCACCTCGAGGGCCGTCGCCACGGCCTCCTCGGTCGACTGGGGCGGAACCTGGTACACGCCGAAGCCCAGCTGCGGAATGCGGACGCCCTCGGCGATCCGGATCTCGGGAACGGAAGTCATAGACGTTCTCCTTCGTCTCGGGTCGGCAGCGGGATCCCGCCGCCACCGGTCCACAACGATGCCGCACGGCGCGCGTATTTCGGCGCTTCCATAGAGGATCGCTATCGCCCTCGCGGCCGCCGGTGCGGATCATCCGGCCTAACGTGGTCGATATGACGACGATCGCGATCATCGGAGCAGGACGCAACCTCGGAGAGGCGCTCGCGCGCCGCTTCGGCAGGGAGGGCTACAGCCTCGCGCTCATCGCGCGCAACCAGGAGCGGGTCGACCAGCTCGCGGCCGACCTCGTCGCCGACGGCTTCACGGCCAAGGGCTACACGGCGAACGTGCGCGACACCGACAGCCTCGTCGCCGCCCTCGACCAGGCGACGCAGGACCTCGGCCTCATCGAGGTGCTCTCGTACAACCCGCTGCCGCAGAAGGAGTTCCTGCGCCCACTGCTGGAGTCGACCGTCGGCGACATCCGGGCCGCCGTCGAGTTCTCGATCTACGGCCCCGTGGCCGCCGTGCACCAGGTGCTGCAGGGCATGCGCGTGCTGAAGACGGGATCGCTCCTCTTCGTCAACGGCGGCAGCGCGGTGCAGCCGGTGCAGCACTTCGCGGGCACCTCGATCGGCTTCGCCGGCGAGACCGCGTACATCGAGATGCTGCACCAGGCGCTGAAGGACGAGCCGATCTACGTCGGCCAGCTCATCATCCCGGGCGCGATCATCCCCGGCGACGCGCAGAAGGATCCGGAGGTGCTCGCGGAGCGCCTGTGGCAGATGCACGCGGAGCGCCGCGAGCTGCGCGTGTTCGCCACCGAACTGGAGAACCAGCCGTATTGATCCGCGGCGGCTAACGTTCCTCGTATGGACGTTCGCCAGCTGGAGTTCTTCGTCGCCGTCGCCGAGGAGGGCAGCTTCACCCGTGCGGCCGAGCGCTCGTTCGTCTCGCAGCCCGGCCTGTCGGTGTCGATCCGCTCCCTGGAACGCGAGCTCGGTGCGCAGGCGGCCCTCGGCGAGCTGCACGCGGATCTCGCGATGCAGCAGGGCTAGGCCGCTCGCGCGGCGGCTCAGTCGCCCGGGATGCTCCAGAAGTGCGCGGTCGAGCCCGGGTGCTCCTCGGTCATCGCGCGGTCGAGGTCGCGGTAGTCGGAGTCGAGGTTGTGGCCCGCCATGCGGATCGACACGGTGCCGTCGTCGCCCCGGTCGATGTCGGAGACGAGCTGGATGTGATCGAGCGATCCGTTGCCGTCCCAGTCGAACACGACGAGGTCGCCGAGCTTGACCTGATCCCGCTGATCCAGCTCGAGACGCGTCACGCCCAGCTCCTGCGCGTGCGCGGTCACCCACGCGTCGAAGGTCGGGACGAATCGCCACGTCTCCGTCGACGCCGTGCCGTCGTGGTACCAGTCGTCGCGCTGCGCCCAGCCCCGGGCCACGAGCGTCTGGCTGACGAAGTTCATGCAATCGCCGCCGATGGGGTTGTAGTCGCCCCATTCGGCGGTGTTGTAGTCGTCCCAGTGCGCGAGGGCGTACTGCAGCTGCCGGTCCACGCCCGTGCGCGCCTCGTAGGCGTAGCGCAGCGCGTCGGTGCCCTCCAGCGGCACGTCGCCCTCCTGCACCGTGACGGGCACGTCCCCGGCGACGTAGTCCACCGCCGAGGGCACGACGACCGTGACGGCCTCGGCGCCCGCCTCGGCGATCTCGGCCTCCGCGGTGCCGAAGGTCACGCGCGTGACGTCCTCGAGCCCCGCGCCGGTGACCGTGACGGTCTCGCCGCCGACGAGCGATCCGGAGGTGGCGCTCAGCGCGGCCACGCGGCCCGCGACCTCGCCGCTCGTCGCCTGCGCGGTCTGCACGTCGTTCGCCGCCTGCGGCGCCGGGGCCTGCGCCTCGGGAGCGTCCTCGCCGCCGGTCAGCAGCCCGACGAGGGCGCTCACGCCCCACACGAGCAGGGCGGTGCCGCCGCCGAGGATGACGACCCCGCGGCGACGCGCCCGCCGACGTCGCGCGCGACGTGCGCGCACGCGCGAAGACGGCGTGGAGGCGTTCTCGGGCATCACCCCGAGGCTACGGCGAGTACCTCCGTGGCGCCTGAGGCACGCGGCACCGATCCGCGGTATTCCGCGATCCGTTCGGATCCGTGGGCGGATCAGCGAGCCGCGGGCGCAATGCCACAGATCGCGCGGCTCTGCCAGTCCCTTTACGTCCCCGCCGGGCGGGGGATGGAGTGGGGCGATGACCGACGCAACCGCACCCGCCCTGCCAGGCCGCCCCACCGGCCTCAAGCGGGTGCTCGGCACCCCGCTGCTGTACGCGTTCATCGTGGGCGACACGTTGGGGGCGGGGATCTACACCCTGGTCGGGACGATGGCGACCGACGTCGGCGGCGTCATCTGGCTGCCGCTGCTCATCGCGCTCGTCGTGGCGCTGCTCACCGCCGGCACCTACGCGGAGCTGATCACCAAGTACCCGCACGCCGGGGGCGCGGCCCGCTACGTCGATCGCGCATTCGGGATCCCCTACCTGTCGTTCCTCGTCGGCTTCCTGATGATGGCGTCCGGCATCACGAGCGCGGCGGCGCTCGCCAACGCGTTCGCGGGCGACTACCTCTCCGCGCTGCTCGACGTGCCGCCCGTGCCCACGGCCATCGCCTTCGTCGTCGTGCTCACGCTCATCAACCTGCGCGGCGTGAAGGAGTCGCTCACCGCGAACCTCGTGGCGGCCGTGATCGAGGTGACGGGCCTCGTGATCGTCATCGTGCTCGCGGCGATGGTGTTCGGGCGCGGCGACGGCGACCCGGCCCGCCTGGTCGAGTTCGCGCCGGACGTGCCGCCCCTGCAGGGTGCCTTCGCGGCGTCGATCATCGCGTTCTTCTCGTTCCTGGGGTTCGAGGCCGCCGCGAACATGGCCGAGGAGGTGCGCAGCCCCTCGAGGTCGTACCCGCGGGCCCTGTTCGGCGCTGTGCTCACCGCCGCGGTCGTGTACCTGCTCATCGCCGTCGGCTCGGTCATCGTCGTGCCGCCCGCCGAGCTCGCGACCTCGACCGGGCCGCTGCTCGAGGTCGTCGAGGCGAGCGGCGTGGCGGTGCCGGGATGGCTGTTCAGTCTCATCGCGCTCGTGGCGATCGCGAACGGCGCGCTGCTGTTCCTCGTCATGGCCAGCCGCGTCGCCTACGGGCTGGCCGAGGCTCACCTGCTGCCGAGCGCGTTCGGCCGCGTGCTGCCGAAGCGCCGCACGCCGTGGGTGTCGATCCTCGCCGTCGCCGGCGTCACGCTCCTGCTGACGATGGTCGGCGACATCGCCACGCTCGCCTCGACGACCGTGCTCATGCTGCTGCTCGTGTTCGTGTCGGCGAACATCAGTGTGCTCGTGCTGAAGAAGGACCGCGTGGAGCACCCGCACTTCTCCGTGCCGCGGATCGTGCCCGTGCTCGCGATCATCGCGAGCATCGTGCTGCTCACGCAGCAGACGGGCATCGTGTGGCTGGGCTCCGCGGTCTACATCCTCGTCGGGTCGGCCCTGTTCCTCGTGGCCCGGTTCGGTCGCCGCCGCGAGGAGCGCAAGGCCGCGGCGGACGCGGGGGCGAACGCCGATGCCGACGCATCGGATCGATGAGAGGAAGGAACGACATGTCGATCGCCACGCTCATGCAGCGTCTCGTGCGCCGGATCCAGCGCGCGCGGGGCCTCGACCGGATCGCCGAGAGCGCGAGCGGGTCCGTATCGGCCGCCACGCGCCTCGCGCCCGTCAAGAACGCCCTGTCCGGATCGTGGCTGGGTCACCAGCTCCACCCGATCCTCACCGACCTGCCGATCGGCGCGTGGGGAGCGGCCACGGCGCTCGACCTCACGGCGGGCGAGGAGGGGGCCGCGGCGGCGCGCCGCCTCGTGGGCATGGGCCTCGTCGCCTCCGGCCCGACCGCGCTGGCCGGCGCCTCGGACTGGGCGGAGACCTCGGGGAAGGATCGGCGGGTGGGCCTCGTCCACGGCCTCATGAACGCGGCCGTGTCGGTG
Organism: Microbacterium sp. FG3; assembly: GCF_057809335.1. Taxonomy (NCBI): domain Bacteria; kingdom Bacillati; phylum Actinomycetota; class Actinomycetes; order Micrococcales; family Microbacteriaceae; genus Microbacterium; species Microbacterium sp. FG3. Next base: position 11,965 of record NZ_JBMDJT010000034.1, read on the forward strand.
CTGCAGGCGGGCTCGTGGATCGCGCGGCGGCGCGGGCATCGCGGTGTGGGAGTGGGACTGAGCCTCGTCGCCATGGGCGTGGCGGGTGTGTCGGCCTACCTCGGTGGCCACCTCTCCTTCGTGCGCGGCATCGGCGTGAACCGCACGGCGTTCCAGCCGCGCGTGGGCGAGTGGACCGACGTCGCCGCCGAGGCCGAGATCGCCGAGGGTGAGCTGCGGCGCGTGCTCGTGGACGACGTCCCGGTGCTGTTGACCCGGCGCCGCGGCTCGCTGCGGGCCCTCTCGGCGGTGTGCACGCACGCCGGCGGCCCGCTCGACGAGGGCACCCTGGACGAGGACGGCTGCGTCACCTGCCCGTGGCACGGCAGCCGCTTCCGCCTGGCCGACGGCGGGGTCGACCGTGGCCCCGCCAGCGTGCCGCAGCCGCGGTGGGAGGCGCGCGTCGCGGGCGGCCGCGTGCTGCTGCGCTGCGCCTGACGCGGCGATTCAGTCGTCCGAGACGGTGACGGTGACCTCGATGTTGCCGCGCGTCGCGTTCGAGTAGGGGCAGACCTCGTGCGCCGCGTCGGCGAGTTCCTGCGCCGTGGCGTGGTCGAGCTCGGGGATGACGACCTCCAGCTGCACGGCGAGCTGGAACCCGCCCTCGCCGTTCGAGCCGATCGACACGCGCGAGCCGACCGACGATCCCTCGATCGCGATCTTCCGGCCGCGCGCGACGGCGTGCAGCGCCGAGTGGAAGCACGCGGCGTACCCCGCGGCGAACAGCTGCTCGGGGTTGGCGCCGGCGCCCGATCCGCCCATCTCCTTGGGGACGGCGAGGTCGAACGCGAGGTCGGACCCGGCGACGGCGACGTGCCCGTCGCGGCCCGCGCCGGTGGAGAGTGCTTCGGTCGTGTAGAGAGCATCCATGCGTCGACCCTAGGCGCGCGGCGGGGACGTGGGGCGGGATTGTCGGAAAGGGCGCCAGTATGCGCGATGCGTACCGCGGGCGCCACCCCGGTGCGCGCCGCCCGACGCGCTCTTAGCGTGGCGGCGAACGCACACGACGAAAGGAGTCATCATGGCCGACGAGCCGCAGAGCCCCGTCCGCGACAAGAACTACAACCTGATCTGGGCGCTCGAGGCGTCGCTGCACAACGTGTGGAAGCTCGAGACGTACATCGAGGACGCGGAGCGCGAGGGCGACGAGGAGCTCGCCACCTGGTTCCGCAAGATCCAGCACGAGAACCGCAAGGCCGGCGAGCAGGGCAAGCAGATGCTCGCGCGCCGGCTGGCCGAGGCGCAGTGACGCGCACCTCCTGAGCGCGGCCGGCGGTGGTCGGCCGCGCTCGTTGGGCCGCGGGGTCGGCTGCGCACGTTCGGCGCGGTCGCAGGATCCGCCGATCCTCCGTCCCGCAGACTGTCGGCATGGGATTCAGCCGCGCCCAGCTCGAGGCCGCTCGCGACCGCCCCGTTCCCGACCTGATGCCCGAGCGGCCGCGCCTCGTGTTCGTCGGCATCAATCCGGGGCTGTGGACCGCCGCGACCGGCGCGCACTTCGCGCACCCCGGCAACCGGTTCTACCCGGCGCTCGCCGCCGCGGACATCCTGCCGAGGGTGCCCGAGATCACGCCGGAGGGGTTCGCGGTCGCGGATCGCCGGATGATCGTGGACGCGGGGATCGGCGTCTCGAACCTCGTGCATCGCGCCACCGCCCGCGCCGACGAGCTGACGCGCGAGGAGCTCGTGACCGGGGCGGAGCGACTCGAGGGCGACGCGCGGCGGTGGGGCGCACCGGTGATCGCGGTCGTCGGGCTCACGGCGTACCGGCAGGGCTTTCGCCGCCCGCGCGCGGCGGCCGGGCGCCAGCCCGAGCGGCTCGGCCCCTCGGAGCTGTGGGTCGTGCCGAACCCCAGCGGCCTGAACGCGCACGACACCGTCGCCACGCTCGCGGCGGCGTACGCGGAGCCGGCGCGGGCCGCCGGGGTGATCGCGTGAGCGCGGCGGCCCCGCGGCGCGGAGCCCGTCGCATCGCCGCGGGCGTCGGCCTCGCCGTCGTCATCACGTGCGGACTGCTCGTGCACGGCGCGCTGCCCGACACGGCCGCGACCGACATCGTCGGCGACGCGCTCTACGCCGCGGCGGCGTACCTCGGCGTCGTGCTGCTCGCGCCGCGCCTGTCGCCGCTCGCGGTGAGCGCGCTCGCCGCGGCCTGGTGCGTGGCGGTGGAGCTGCTGCAGCTCACCGCCCTGCCGGGCGCCGTGGTCTCCGCCTTCCGCCCGGCCGTTCTGCTGCTGGGCACGGCGTTCGACGCGCGCGACCTCGTCGTGTACGTCGCGGCCGTCGCGGCGCTGCTGGCGGGGGATGCGGGGCTCACGGCGGCGCGAAGGCGGGCGGACCGCGCGTTCATATCGGAGGCATAGCGGCGCCAAAGTGCGGGGAAAGATGCGGGCGGCAGGCTCTTCTTCATGACCGAAGACCGCAGCTTCCTCCCTCAGAACACTCCTCCCGCCCAGCGGGCGTCCCGGCCGCGTGCCGCGTGGATCCTCTCGTCCCTTCTGGCGGCGGGCCTCGTCCTCGCGGGCTGCGCGGCCGGCTCGAGCACCGCGTCGACCGCCGAGCCTTCGAGTCCCTCCTCCCCGTCCAGCGCCAGCGCGACCACCGCGGACGACGCCGACGGGACGACGACCGCAGGCACGATCGCCGACACGGCAGCGGCGGCCGACGCGTTCCTCGCGACGCTGAGCGACGAGCAGCGCGAGACCGTGACGTACGACTTCGACGACGTGACGAAGACGACGTCGTGGACGAACTTCCCCGTCACCTTCGTCCAGCGGGCAGGCCTCAACCTGGCCGATCTGACCGACGAGCAGCGGGCGGCGGCGATGAACGTGCTCGAGGCGCTGCTCGAGGACGAGGCCTACGCCATGGTGACAGGAATCATGGGCGGCGACGAGTACCTCGGCGAGTACAGCTCGTCCACCGAGGACTCGCTCGGCCAGTACTACCTCGCCTTCTTCGGCGATCCATCCGACACCAGATCGTGGGAGGTGCAGTTCGGAGGACATCATCTCGGCATCAACGCGACGCTGCAGGGTGCCGAGAACGCCATCACGTTCGCGCCCACGCATCTCGGCGTGCAGCCGGCCGTCTACACCGGGGAGGACGGCGAGGAGGTGCAGCCGTTCGCCACGATCTACGAGACGGCATTCGCCTTCTACGACAGCCTCGATGCCGCGCAGATCGACGCGCTGTACCAGGGAGAGCAGGTGCAGGAGTTCTCCTGCCAGCCCGGCGGCACGTGCGACTACGACACGGGGGTCGGGCTGCGCGGATCGGACCTGACCGACGAGCAGAAGCAGCTGCTGCTCGACGTCATCGCGAACTGGGCGGGCATGGCGGACGACGAGACGACGGCCGCCGCGCTCGCCGAGATCGAGGAGACGCTCGACGAGACCTACGTCAGCTGGTCGGGCGCGACGGTGTACGACATGACGCAGGGCAACGGCATCGGCTTCCTCATCTCCGGCCCGAATGTGTACATCGGCTTCGCGGGCCAGCAGGGATCCGCCGGCGCTGACGTGGACGGCGTGACGACCTCCGGCTGGGGGCACGTGCACACGATCTACCGCGACCCGACGAACGACTACGCGAACAGCGTCGAGCAGCAGGAATCGACCGGCATGGCCGGCGGGCCGGGAGGCGGACGGCCGTGAACGCAGCCGCTGGCCGCCGGCGGTAGGTCAGGCGGGGTCGGGTCGTCGTGTCGGGCCGCGCTGTCGTGTTCGTGCCCGTGCCCGTGCCGGGGTGCGGGCGGTGCGGTGGGGCGGTCGTGCGGGTCGGTAGGTGCGGTGTCGGTCGATCCAGGCCGGGGCGCTGACTTCGGGCAGGCCGTTTCGCATGCGGATGCGCCAGCCCGACCGGTCGAGGTTGTGGTGGTGCCACCAGCAGAGCAGGACGCCGTTGTCGGTGTGGGTGGGTCCGCCTCGGGAGCGTTCTTCGACGTGGTGGATCTCGCACCAGCCGGCCGGGATGGAGCAGCCGGGGATGATGCACCCGCCGTCGCGGGCGGTGATGGCCCGCCGCTGGTGGGCGTTGAACACCCGTTCCGGGGTGCTGAGGCGGATGATCCGCCCGTCGGGGTTGAGGAACACCTTCTGGATGGCGCCGGTGCAGGCGATCCGGTGCGCCAGCGACGTCGGAACAGGGACGTCGGTGCCCTCGAGCCGGGCGGTGCCGCCGTGGGTGAGCGCGTCATCGGTGACGGTGACGAGCAGCGTCGGGGCGGCGCCTCCGAGCTTCGGAGCGTCGGGGTGTTTCGCGGCGGTGTGGATGACGGCGGTGAGGACGTCGTGACGCTTCTGCGTGGCCGTGCGCGGGTCGTGGACGATCTCATCCCGACTCCAGGGGTCGTCGGGGCCGCGGGTTTCCGGGTCGGTGCCGAGACCGTCTCCGAGTGACCCGGTGGGGGTGAAGTCGACGGCGGGGTTCAGGTACGCGTCGAACATCCGCTGCAGCCCGGCGGCGGTCTCGGGCATCAGCTCACCCCGGATCGGGACCAGCCCGTTCCTGGGGGTGCCGAGGGTGAGGGACCTGTTCCGGGACGCGCGTTCGGCGTCGGGTTCGGCACCGTCCGGGTCCAACCATGCCGCCCACGCGTCGGCCTGGACCCGCAGCAGTGCGAACGTCACCGGCACCGGGGCCTCACCGTCGGGGAGATCCTCCTCGGTGGGGCGGCCGGTGGCGCTGGCGACCAGCTGCTGCTCCGCCACCGCCACATGCTCCGCGAGCGCCGTGCCGTGCCGCCGCACCCGGTGGAGGGAGTCGGTGATCACCCGGGCCGCCTCCACCCCCAGCACCCCGTCACGGAGAGCATCCGCCACCACCGGGAACGGGGCCGGCAGCGTCTCACCCAGCAGCGACAGGCGTGGGCGGGTGTGGGAGTCGAGACGGATCCGGTGGTTCACGGCCCCCGGCGACGCTCCCGTGGCCCGCTCGAGCAGTTCGACCGCGGAACGGCATCCGAACCGGGCGGAGAGGCGGTCGTCGCCGGAACGGTCCGAGCGGGCATCGACCTCACCGGCCACACGCACCCGCAGCGCATCCACCACACGACCCAGGCCCTCGACCTCCCCGGCCAAGGCCACCAGATCCGCATCCGACGCGCCCTCCACCCGGGACCGCACGCCCGCCAGCAGCGCCTGCGCATCCGCGACCACGGCGCGTGTGTCGCGGTCCCGGGACTCGAGCGGAGGAGTGGTTTCCATGACTCGACACTAGAACCAACCTCCGACACTCGCCGAAGTTATCCACAGGATTGGCAGGTGCTGATTCGCACATGATGACGTTGCGGTGGTCGCTTCATCTCCGCGGCCTCCGGCCGCTCCGTTCAGCAACCGATCCGTTCGACACCCATCAGGCACCGACCTCGTCTCCGCTCGCTTCGCTCGGTCGACGAACGGGGACAGCGTCAGCCCCAGGGGGAGGTTGTCGTGCCCGGGCGGGCCGGGCGCAGCGCGGGCGGGGGCGGCCACGGCAGCTCGTGCAGCTCGTAGGGCACGTCGATCGCGCCGAAGTCGTCGGTCTTGACGAGCACGCGGCCGGGCCGCGCGGCGCTCTCGCCGGGCGAGACCTCGACGATCCGCACCCGGACGGCGCGGCCGTCGAGCTCGAGCTCCCACACGTCGGCCAGCCACGAGAGCCCGACGGCCTCCAGCTCCTCCTCTGCCGCGACCCAGTCGAGCGGCCCCGACACGTCGGCGCCGAAGAGCGACACCGCGACGAACCCCTCGCCCTCCGGCCGGATCCACCCGAGCAACTCGCGGTCGCTCGCGCGGCGGTGCGGGATCCAGGACGCGGGCACGACACTCATCCTGCCGAGCGTACCGGCCCTCACGCCCAGTGAGACAGCAACCCCGCGCCGAGACAGCGTGCAGACGCCGCTGTCTCGGCGCACAGTTGCTGTCTCGCGGAAGAAGAGCGGGTCAGGGGTGGCCGGAGAGGGCGTCGCGCAGGGCCTTCTCGGCGTCGTCCCCCGCGTGGGCGGCCTCGGCGTTCTCGGCGCGCACGGCGTCGACGATCTCGGAGCGCTGGATGCGGGTGGAGCGCGGGGCGCGGATGCCGATGCGGATGCTGTCGCCCTTGACGTCGAGCACCGTGACCTCGACGTCGTCGCCGATCAGCAGGCTCTCGCCGATCCGCCTCGTCAACACCAGCATCGCCCCAGACTATCGGCCGGGAGGGGCCGATCGGTCAGGGGCGGCGGGATCACGCGGCCAGCGACTGCGCGTCGCGCACGACGCCGACCGTCTCGATCGTCATGCCGCCCGCGGTCGCCTCGTTGTACGACAGCACGGGGATGCCGTCGGCCTGCGCCGACACGAGGCGGCGCACGGCGGGCCGCAGGGTCGGCGCGCACACGAGCACGGGCTCGCCGAGCGACGGGTCGATGCCGGCCGTGGCGTCCTTGACGGATTGCACGATCTGCTCGATCCGGGCCGGGTCGAGCACGATGTGCGTGCCGTCCTCTCCCGAGCGCATGCCCTCGAGCATCGCCTGCTCCAGCAGCGGCGCGATCATGATCACCCGCAGCCGGCCGTCCTGCGCGAAGCGCGCGGCGATCGCCGGGCCGAGCGCGGCGCGGGCGGCCTCGATGAGGCCCTCGGGATCGGTCGACACCTTGGCCCGCAGCGCGAGGGCCTCGTAGATCCGCGCGAGGTCGTTGATCGGCACGCGCTCGGCGAGCAGCCCCGTGAGCACGCGCTGGATCTCGGCGAGCGACAGCAGCGACGGCGTGAGCTCCTCGACGGCCGCCGGGCTCACCTGGCGCAGGCCGTCGGTGAGCTGGCGCACGTCCTCGCGGCTGAGCAGGCGCGCCGCGCCCGCCTGCACGATGTCGGACAGGTGCGTGACGATCACGCTCGCCCGGTCGATCACCGTCGCCCCCGCCAGCTCGGCGCTGTGGCGCATCTCGAGCGGGATCCACTTGCCCTCCAGCCCGAAGACCGGGTCGAGCGTCGTCGCGCCGGGCAGCGTCTCGAGCGCCCCGCCGAGCGCCAGCACCGACGCCGGCGGCGCGACGCCGCGGCCGGCCTCGACCCCGGCGATCCGGATGACGTAGGTGGAAGACGGCAGGTCGATGCTGTCGCGCGTGCGCACAGGCGGCACGAGGAAGCCCAGCTCGAGCGCGATGCGCTGGCGCAGCGCCTTCACGCGCGCGAGGAGGTCGTCCGGCCCGCCCGTGACGAGATCGACGAGGTTCGGCGCGAGCAGGATCTCGAGCGCGTGCACCCGCATGCGCTCCATGAGGTCCTCCGGCCGGTCGGACGGCTTGCTCGGCGCGACCTCGGTCTCCTGCGCCTCGCGGCGCGCCTCGGCCGCCTTGATCCGCTGGGCCGCCAGCAGCAGCGCCGCACCGATCGCGATGAACGGCAGCATCGGCATGCCGGGGATGAGCGACATGACGATGGCCGCCGCGCCCGCGATGCTCAGCGCGATGCGCGACTGCATGAGCTGCGCCGACGCGGCCTGGCCCATCTCGTGCTCGGTGTTGGCGCGCGTGACGATCATGCCCGTCGAGACGGCCATGAGCAGGGCGGGGATCTGCGTCACGAGGCCGTCGCCGATCGTGAGCAGGCTGTAGGTGCCCAGCGCCTCGTCGATCGCCATGCCGTGCTGGACCATGCCGATCGCGAGCCCGCCGACGAAGTTGATGATGATGATCACAAGGCCCGCGATCGCGTCGCCCTTGACGAACTTCGACGCGCCGTCCATCGCGCCGTAGAAGTCGGCCTCGGCCGCCACCTCGGCGCGCCGCGCCCGCGCCTCGGTGTCGGTGATGAGTCCCGCGTTGAGGTCGGCGTCGATCGCCATCTGCTTGCCCGGCATGGCGTCGAGGGTGAAGCGCGCGCCGACCTCCGCGACGCGCTCGGCGCCCTTCGTCACCACGACGAACTGGATGACGACGAGGATGAGGAACACGACGGCGCCGATGATGAGCGATCCGCCCACCGCGATGTCTCCGAAGGCGTGGATCACCTCGCCGGCGTACGCCTCGCCGAGCACGAGGCGCGTCGAGGCGACGTTGAGCCCGAGCCGGAACAGCGTGGCGACGAGCAGCAGCGAGGGGAACACCGAGAAGTCGAGCGGCTTCTTGGCGAACATCGTCGTGAGCAGGATGACGAGCGCGAACATGATGTTCAGGATGATCAGCAGGTCCAGCAGCGGCGGCGGCACCGGCACCACGAGCAGCATGATGATCCCGACCACGCCGATCGGCACGGCCAGGCTCTTCAGGACGGTTCTCATGCGGGTCTCCCTACGGTGGATGGATCGGCCATGGTGTGCACGCCGCGCGCCGAGCCGCGGCGCTTGAGCGCGGCGACGAAGACGAGCACGCGGGCGACGGCGGTGTAGAGCTCGGCCGGGATCTCCTGGCCCAGCTCGCACGCGGCGTGGACGGCGCGGGCGAGCGGGATGTCGCGGACCATCGGCACGCCGGCCTCGGCCGCGCGCTCGCGGATGCGCTCGGCGATGATGCCCGCGCCCTTCGCGACGACGCGGGGGGCGGAGCGGCCGGGCTCGTACGAGAGGGCCACGGCCACGTGCGTGGGGTTGACGAGCACGACGTCGCTGCCGCCGACCGCCGCGATCATGCGGTTGCGACTCATCGCCAGCTGCCGGGAGCGGCGCTGCTGGCGGATGAGGGGGTCGCCCTCGGAGTTCTTGTTCTCGTCGCGCGCCTCGCGCTTGGTCATGCGCGTGTGCTTGGTGTTGCGGCGCATCACGACCATGACGTCGACGATCGCGAGCGCCACGCCCACGGCGACGGCGACCCAGAGCACCGCGGCGGCGGCCCCGGCGGCCTCGGAGATGAGGCGGCTCACCGAGCTGCCGCCGCTGGCGGCGAGCATGGGCACGAGGCTCGCGATGACGAGCCACAGCGCCCCGCCGATCGCGGCCGTCTTGAGCAGCGCCTTGGCGCCCTCCCACAGCGCCTGCATGCCGAAGACGCGGCGCAGGCCCGTGACGATGTTGAACTGCTCGACGCGCATCGGCACGCCCCGCAGGTGGACGCCGCCCTGCGCCGCGGCGGCGATCACCGTCGCGATCATCACGGCGGCCAGGAACGGTCCGAGGGTGGCGCCCATCGAGCCCAGCGCGTCGCCGAGGATGGCCACCGCCCGCTGCGGATCCGGGTCGCGCGTGATCGACCCGACGGCGAGGAACTGGGCGGTGCCGGCCTGCGCGCCGTCGGCGACGGCGGTGGACATGAGCGCGCCGGCCGCGGCGATCCCCACCCAGGCGGTGAGGTCCTGGCTGCGCGAGATGCGGCCCTTGCGCCGCGCCTCGCGCAGCCGCCGCTCGGTGGCCTTCTCGGTGCGCTCGCCGCTGTCGGACTGGCTCACGGGGTCACCCCCCGCATCAGTCCCAGGGCCTGGCGGGCCAGCGCGTCGACGATGCCGGGCAGCGTCAGCACGACGATGCCGGCGAGTACGAGCGTCAGCATGATCTTGAGCGGGAAGCCGAGCGCGAACGCGTTGAGCGCCGGGGCGACGCGCGTGATGAGGCCCAGGCCCACGTCGGCCAGGAACAGCACGAGCACGAGCGGGCCGGCGATCTGGACCGAGGCGAGCATGAGCTGCCCGACGACCCCGGTGAGCAGCTCGGCGGGGCCCGAGATGTCGAAGACGCCGTCGACGGGCACGGCGTCGAAGCTGCGCGCGAGCCCGGCGATGATGAGCTGGTAGCCGTCCGAGGCGAACAGCAGCACGATCGCGGTCATCTGGAACAGGCGCGTGAACTGCGCACCGTTGACCATGGACTGCGGGTCGAACGCCTGGGCGAGCTGGAAGCCGCCGAACACGTCGATGAGGCTTCCCGCCGCCTGCACCGCCGAGAAGACGGCCAGCACGAGGAAGCCGAGCAGCGCCCCGGTGAGCAGCTGCAGCACGAGGGCCCCGAGGAACGGCGCCGTGGCGAGGCTCTCGTAGCCCGGCGCGACCGTGGCGCCGACGGCCAGCGACAGCCCGATCCCCAGCATCGCCTTGATGCGGGCGGGGATCGCGCCGTGCGAGAACGGCGGGGCGATGAACAGGAACGCCGTGATGCGCACGGCGGCCATCATCGTCGCCTCCAGCCACACGAAGTCCACCGGGATGTTCACGTCAGCCGCCCGAGAGGAGAGAGGGGAGGCGCCCGAACATCTCGTTCGTGAAGGCGATGGCCTCGGCGATCATCCAGTTGCCGCACACGAGCAGCGCGATCGCGACGGCGACGGCCTTCGGCACGAACGACAGCGTCACCTCCTGCACCTGCGTGATCGACTGCAGCAGCGAGATCGCGAAGCCCACCACGAGCGCCGTGACGAGCAGGGGCGCGGCGAGCTTGGTCGCGAGGATCAGGCCCTGCATCCCGATGTCGAGCACCGCCTCCGGGGTCATCCCACGCCCCCGTACGAGTCGAGCAGCGACCGGATGATGAGACCCCAGCCGTCGACGAGGATGAACAGCAGGATCTTGAACGGCAGCGAGATCATGACCGGCGGGAGCATCATCATGCCCATCGCCATGAGCGCCGACGCGACGACGAGGTCGATGATGAGGAACGGCACGAAGATGACGAAGCCGATGATGAACGCCGCCCGCAGCTCGGAGATCATGAACGCCGGGATGAGCGTGTACAGCGGCACGCTGCCCGGATCGTCCGGATTGGGCTGATCCGCGGCGCGGGTCATGAGCGCGAGGTCCTCCTCGCGCGTGTACGCGAGCATCCAGTCGCGCAGCGGGCCCTGGCCGACGTCGAAGGCCTGCTGGAACGTCATCGCGCCGTCGACGAAGGGCTGCACGGCGATCTCGTTGATGTCGGTGAGCACCGGCCACATGATGAAGATCGACAGGAACAGCGACAGCCCGGCGAGCACCTGGTTCGGCGGGATCGACGGCAGCGACAGCGCGTTCCGCGCGAGGGCGAGGACGACGAAGATCTTCGTGAACGACGTCATCATCAGCAGCAGCGCCGGCGCCACCGACAGCAGCGTGATGCCGAGCAGCGTCAGGATCGACGACGACGGCTCGCCGTTGACGCCGTAGATGTCGATGTTCATCGCGTGCGGCGCAGCGCCTCGGCGGTCTGCCTCCAGGTCGCGGGGGAGAGGATCGATCCGCTCAGCGGATCGGGCCGGCGGCGGGAGCGGTCGCGCCGCAGCGGCACGTCGTCCGGCAGCGCGGCGGCCGGCTCCACCGCATCCGCGTCGAACCCGGGCTCGGGGTCCGCGGGCGCGGTGATCTGATGGGGCGAGCGGATGCGGTCGACCACGTTCACGCCCTGCTCGGTGACGCCCAGCACGTAGCGCGTGCCCTCGACGTCGACCACCACGAGCTGTGCCTTGCCGCCCAGGGACTGCCGCGACACCACCGCGATGTCGCGCGGCACCTTCGCGCCGCGGGTGAAGCGGCGCTGCAGGTACCAGAGCGCGCCGAGCACCGCCGCGAGCGAGACCGCGACGCGCAGCGCGAGCAGCAGATCGTCCAGCTCAGACCTCGGCGTTCTCGAGAATGCGCGTGATCCGCACGGCGTAGTCCTGGTCGACGACCACGATCTCGCCGTGCGCGATGAGGCGCCCGTTCAGCTTCACGTCGGCGGGCGCGCCGGCGGAGCGGTCGAGCTCCACGACGCGGCCGGGGGAGAGGTCGAGCACGTCGCGCACGGCCATGCGGGTGCGGCCGATCTCGACGGTCAGCTCCATCTCGACGCCCGCGATGCGCTGCAGCCGGCGCGAGGGCACGCCGGTCGCCGTGGCGGCGTGCGTCACGCGCACGGCGAGGCGGCCGATCGTGCGGCCGGACTCGTCCTGCAGGTCGAAGATCCGCGCCTGCGGGTGCGAGAAGAGCGACGAGGCGTCGCCGACGCGCGCCTCGCGCATGACGCCGGGGCCGAGGGCGGCCGAGGCGGCGTCGAGCGACTCGTGCAGCCGGTCGGGCAGCGGGGCGTCGGGCACGCCGTCGACGAGGGCGGCGGGGTCGAGGATGAGCACGGCCAGCTCGGCGCTCGACTCGCCGACGTACGACACGATGACCGCGTCGCCGGTGTCACCCGAGGCGTGCGACGCATGGGCGCTGATCTCGCTGGTCGTCGGCAGCCGCGACGCGAACGCGGCGGCGACGGCGGACTCGTGGGCGGTGGGGGTCACCTGGGCTCCTCTGCGGGGACGGGATCGGACGGCGCCGCGGGATCGGACGGCACCGACGTGATGACGCACGCGAGACGCGCGCCGCTCGCGCCGACGGCGGCGGACGCGACGGGCACGCCTGCCGCGACGAGATCGAGCGGGCGGTCGTCGGCATGCGGGATGCGGATGAGGTCGCCCACCGACAGGTCGAGGACGTCCGTCGGGTGCACGGTGAGCGGCGTCAGCCGCAGGGCGAGCTCGAGCGGGGTGTGCTCCACCTGCTCGTGCACGAGCTCGGACGCCCGGTCGGACGGCATGACGGGGGCCGCGCTGCTCAGCCGCTCCAGCACGAGCGCCGCGGGGAGCATGACGCTCGCCGGCACGGTGCGGTCGCCGGTGCTCAGCGACAGCCGGGCCACGATGACGAGGTCTCCGGCCGACGCGAGCTGGGCGAACTGCGGGTTGTACTGGATCCCGCTCACGGCGAGCCGGCCGGGCAGCAGGGCACCGAGCGCGTGCGAGAGCGTCTCGAGGCCGTCCGCCATGAGGTACCGGATGAGCGCCTGCTCGATGGTCGTGAGGGGCCGCTCGTCCGTGACCTCCACGGGGCGGCCTCCCACCATCTGCACGATCCACGACAGCGCCGCCGACAGCGGGAACTGCACGATGCCGCTGGCCTCGCTCTCAGGCACGGCGCACACGACGACGGTCGTCGTCGACGGCAGCCCGTCGGCGTACTCCGCGTAGGTCTGCAGCTCGACCTGCTCCACCGCCACGTGCGAGCGGGCGCGGATCTTGTCGGTGAGCTGCGTGGCCCACAGGCGCGCGAAGGTCTCGAACGACAGCTCGAGCGCGCGGGCGTGCTCGCGCGCGAGCGTGGCCGGGCGGCCGAAGTCGTACACCTCGACCGTCTGGTCCGTCTCGCCCTGGGCGGGCGCGTTCGCGCGCACGTCGATCACCACGACCCGGACTATCGGGCGTGTGCGGACGTGCGTTAGGCGCCGCCGGCTTCGGGTTCCGGCGACGGGATCGGATCGGTCGGGCGATCGGCTCGCGGATCGGCCTGCCGGACGGTCCGCGGCGGCTCAGCTCGACTGGCCGGCGACGATGTCGGGGATGAGCGCGCGCACCTCCTCCTCGGCATCGGAGAGCACGACGATGTCGACGCGGCGGTTGCGGGCGAGATCCGCGGCCGAGTCGCCCTCGGCCACCGGGCGGGCGTCGCCGTACCCCACGGCCTGCACGTGGTCGCCGCGCACGCGCCCCACCTCGACGAGGTGGCGCAGCACCTGTGTGGCGCGCCCCGAGGAGAGCTCCCAGTTCGTCTCGTACACCGCGGTGGTGGGACGGCGGTCGGCGTGGCCCTCGACGGAGATCTGGTTCGGCACTTCGACGAGCACCGTGCCCAGCGCGTCGAGCACCGCGACGGCCTTGGCGCTCAGGTCGACGCTGTTCGTCTCGAAGAACGTCTCGGCGCCGATGAGCCCCACGGTCAGGCCGCGGTCGTCGATGACGAACTCGGCGGTGTCGCCGAGGCCACGGGCATCCAGCGCGCTCTGCATCCGGCGCTGCAGATCCTGCAGGTTCTCGACCTCCTGCTGGGCGGCGAGCAGCGTGGGGTCGGCGGCCGCGCCCTCGTCCTCGGCCTCGAGCTCCGGGGGCAGCACGAGGCCGGTGCTGAGGTCGACCTCCTCGCTCGGCTCCTGCCCGAAGCCGGTGGCGAGCGAGTCGCGCAGCTGGTCGAACTTCTCCTGATCGACGCTCGACATCGCGTACAGCACGATGAACAGGCACATGAGCACCGTGATCATGTCGAGGTACGACGCCATCCAGCGCTCGTCCGGGCCGTCGTGGCCCCCGGAGGAGTGATCGGCCGCGCGGCGGCGGCCTCCGCGCCGCACGCTCATGCCGCCTCGATCGTCTCCGGCATGTCGGCGCTCGCGGCGGCCTTGGCGGGCGCGGGCGCCTTGCGATCCGACACGAGGGCCTGCAGCCGCTCGGCGACGTGGTGCGGCGGGCTGCCGGCCTGGACCGTGAGCATGCCCTCCATGACGAGCGTCATGCGCTCCATCTCGAGCTCGGCCAGGCGCTGCAGGCGGTTGCCGATCGGCAGCCACATGAAGTTGGCCGACAGCAGGCCCCACAGGGTCGCGACGAACGCGGCGGCGATCATGGGACCGAGCGTGTCGGGGGTGTCGAGCTGCTCGAGCACGTGCGTGAGCGAGACGACCGTGCCGATGATGCCGACGGTCGGCGCGTACCCGCCCAGGGTCATGAAGAAGCGCGAGGCGGTGCGGTTGCGCGCCGCGGCGGAGGCGATCTCGTCCTCCAAGACGATGCGCAGCTCCTCGGCGTCGGTGCCGTCGGCGATGCTCTGCAGCGCCTGCCGCATGAACGCGTCGTCGGTCTCGGGCACGAGCTGCTCGAGCGACAGCAGACCCTCGGCGCGGGCCTTCTCGGCGTAGCCGACGATCTGGTCGATCAGGTCGGACGCCGTGCGGCGGTCGCCGCGGATCGCGCGGGGCAGTGCCCGGAACGCGGCGATCGCGTCGCGCATGGTGCCGCTGGCGATGCCGATCGCGATGGTGCCGCCGAAGACGAGGATCATCGGGGCGGGCAGGAACAGCGCGGCCAGGCTCGCGTTCTCGAGCGTGATCATCGCGTACAGCGAGCCGAACGCGACGACGATTCCGATGAGGAAGGCGAGATCCATCAGCTGATCACTCCGGTCACGTCACCGGAGCGGCGCACGTCGGCCGCCGAGGCGAGCACGCGGGCGCGGAAGGCGGCGATCCGCTCGATGACCTCGGACATCGGCTCCAGGACGACGAAGGTCGCTCCGTCCACCATGATCAGCGTGGTGTCCGGCGACTCGTGAATCCGCTCGATGAGATCCGGATTCACGGCGAACCGGGTTCGGTTCAGGCGCGTGACGACGATCATGGCTCCATCCTGGAAACTGCGAGCGACCCCTCCTGGGTCGCCAGACGGCCCGTCCTGGTCCGTCGATGATCACTGTCGGCCGGACGGGCCGCCGCGTTAGCGATCGTTCACCTCGGCCTCGAACGACGCGGTCAGCGCCCGTCGCCCGGCCATGCACGCAGGTACTCGTCGACGTCGAACGGTCGAAGCGGGGCGTCTGCGCGCACGTAGAGCGGATGACGAGGATGACCGTTCTTCGTGAGGTCGCCAAGAGACATCCACTCGCATCCGGCATCGTTCGCGACCTGCAGAATGTCGCGCAGCAGCAACCGCAGGTAGGGACGCGATGCGATCAGCCCGCCCCAGGCGGCGACAAGCGTCGGGCGCCCCTGAACCATCCGCGCGATATGACGCTCGTTCTCCGCCTTCAGCGCGTCGTCGAACTCGGCATGGAGGCCCTGCGGATCCGTGGAGATCTGGGGGTACACGTTCAGCATCGTCCAGCTGTCGAACCCGTTGTCGGCGGCGAAACGCATCACGCGCGCGATGGTGCGGTCGGGCGCGTTCGGCGCCGCAGTGCTCGGATTGATCCCGATGCACACGAGGGGGTTGACGCCCACCGTACCCAGTACGAATCGCGCGGAGCCGGCGGGATCGTGCTCGTACGTCCATCCGTCCGTCATGGGGCCGTCCTTCGATGGCATCCTGCTGAGCCCGGGAGGCATGCGACCATCGCCTCATCGGCATCGATCATCGGCTGCCGTCCCAGCTCGCCGCCTCGAGGGCCATCGCGGCCCGCGCGCGGCGCAGCAGCGGAAGCCGGCCGGGGTTGTTGCTGATGTTGATCGGCGGCGTGAAGTGCACGATCACGGCAGCCTCGACGGCGCCGAGCGGTACCGGCATGCGGGCCGGCGAGGGCCAGACAGCGAGTGTCAGCCGTGCGTGCATCCAGGCGGTGAGACGGCCGTCCCCGCCCTCGGCGAGCGCATAGTTCGAGAAGCGCTCGGGCTTGGACGGGTTGCGCGGCACGGCATGCAGGCCGAGAGCGTCGCGCAGCAGTGCCGCGAAGGAGCGGCGCACCGTGGAGCTGCCGGTGCGCGGCTTGACCTCCGGGTCGGTCGCGAAGTGGCCGCTCAGGTCACGGGCGGCGAGGCTCCTTTCGGCCTTGCCGACGTAGAGGGGAGTCTCCGGCGCAGGATCCAGCTGGAGATCGCGCCACGCGTGCGCGCCCCCGTAGATGGCATACAGGCCAGGTCGTGCGGGCACCTGCCGCACCGCTTCCGGAATCGCCCAGCGATCGCCCGTGAGCGCATCGACGGCGGCTGCCGTCAGTTCCGGCAGGGTCGTGGTCGCTGCCATGGCGGTGAATCTCCTCACGCGCGGCGCGGGCGCCACGCACGTCTCTGCCTCTTCGCGCGCCGCGATCGAGGACCGGAAGGGGTGACAGAGGTCGGGAGGGCTGCCGCCGTACCGCTCGCAGCCCTCCCGATCACGCGGCGGCGCTCCAGAGAGCGCCGTCCCGTGGATCAGCGCTTGAGGTTGGTCAGCTCCTGCAGCACCTCGTCGCTGGTCGTGATGATGCGGGCGTTCGCCTGGAAGCCGCGCTGGGCGACGATGAGGTTCGTGAACTCCTGCGAGAGGTCGACGTTCGACATCTCCAGCGCCCCGCTGATGAGCGATCCCATGCCCTCGGCGCCGGCCTCGCCGATGACGGCCTCGCCCGAGTTCACCGTGGGACGGTACTGCGAGTTGCCGGCCTTCTCGAGACCCGTGGGGTTGACGAAGTTGGCCAGCGCGACGCGCGCGAGCACGGCGGTGGCGCCGTTGTCGAAGGTGCCGACGAGGCTGCCGTCGTCCGACAGCGCGTACGACTGCAGCGTGCCGGCGGGGCGGCCGTTCTGCCCGGAGATCGCGACCGTCGACAGCTCCGCGTAGCCCGTGATGTTCGACAGATCGATCTCGATGTTGCCGACCGTGAGCGGGCCCTCCGGCGTGAGCTCGCCGTTCGCGAGCTCGAGGCCGACGGGGTTGCCGCCCTCGGCGGCGACGCTCCAGCCGGTGTCGGTGCGCGTGAAGGTGAGGGTGAGGGTGCCGGCCGCGCCCTGCGCGTCGTACACGGTCACGTCGCGGACGAGCTGCGCGCCCTCGTCCGCGTCGGAGGGCAGGTTGCCGGAGACCTGGGCCGTGGTCGTGGCGGCGGCGGGCGACACGGCGCCGACGGGCAGCGTGATGTTCCCCAGCGGGGATCCGGGCACGATGACGCCGTTCTGGGCGGTCCAGCCCTGCACGAACGCGCCGTCCGAGCTCACGAGCCGGCCCTGGGCGTCGAACGAGAAGGCGCCGTTGCGGGTGTAGGTGGTCTCGCCGCCCGTGCTCGTGACGAAGAAGCCGTCGCCGGCGATCATGAGGTGCGTCGGAACGCCCGTGGACTGGGCGGCGCCCTGCGCGAAGTTCGTCGTGATGGCGGCCACCTGCACGCCGAGGCCGACCTGCGCGGGGTTGCTGCCGCCGGTGTCGGCCTGGGGGAGCGTCGAGTTCTGCACGAGCTGCGAGAGCGTGTCCTGGAACTCCACCGACGAGGCCTTGAACGCGGTCGTGTTGACGTTGGCGATGTTGTTTCCGGTGACATCGAGCATCGTCTGGTGCGAGCGCATGCCCGAGATGCCGGAGTAGAGGGAGCGGAGCATGTTGCCTTCCTTCGGTGTGGGGGATCAGGAGACGACGCCGGAGACGGCGTCGAGGGGCACGGAGACGTCGCCGAAGAGGACCTCGGGGGTGCCCTTGGCGAACGAGACGGCGGTGACGACGCCGGTCTGGGAGGCGCCGTCGGCGTCGAGGTACGAGGCCTTGCGGCCCACGAGCTCGGTGGCCGCCTGGCGCATGGTGAGCGCGAACGTCTCGGTCGACGTCGTCGACAGCGCGGTGAGCTGCTCCATCATGGCCAGCTGCGTGCTCTGCGCGATCATCTCGTTCGTGTCCATGGGGGAGGAGGGGTCCTGGTTCTGCAGCTGCGTGACGAGCAGCTGCAGGAACACCTCGGAGTCGAGCGTCTGCTTGCGCTCGGTCGTGGTGGTCGAACCGGTGTAGAGGCCGGTCGCGGTGGAGACGGGGTCGACGAGGGGCATGGTGCCTTCCGATCAGGCGAGCACGTCGAACGACGCGTTGGCGGGGGAGAAGGGGGAGGGTGCGGGCGGCACGGGCTCCGGCCGGCCGGCCCCGTGCTCGCGCGGTGCTCCCTCGCGGGCGGGCGCGCCGTCGCGCGCCGAGCCGTCGCGGCCGGGGCCGTCGCGGAGTGAGCCGTCGCGGAGCGGGCCGCCGTCGGCGCCGGGCTGGGGCGCGGCGCCCTGGCCGCCCTGCCCCGTCGGCGAGCCCGCCGCCGCATCGTCGGCGCCCAGGCCGAGCGTGGCGTGCGGGGCGGCGATGGCGAGGTCGCGGCGCAGGTCGGTGAGGATGTGCCGGATCGCGTCGCGACCCGCATCGGACGGGGCGAACAGCTCGATGCGCAGGACGTCGCCGCTGATGCGCGCCCGCACCGTGACGGGGCCGAGATCCTCGGGCGAGACCGTGACCGTGACCTCGTGCGTGCCGTCGCCGGCGCGCGCGAGGTCGAGCAGCTGCGGGGCGAGCTGGGGAGCGAGCGGCGGCGCGGGGCGCGGCGCGGCGACGGGCGCGGCGGGC
>NZ_JBMDJT010000035.1:0-30009 GCF_057809335.1 Microbacterium sp. FG3
GCTAGCCGAGCCGCTCACACTCGCGGCCTAAACCGAACCTGTCACCAGTTCGCTCACGCCCATCCGTCCGATCCTGTGCCTTCGATGCAGGGAGGAGAGTGGTTGGTGACTGTTCAGAAAGAAGGAGTCATGCAGAACCTCACCGTTCTCGGCACGGGTGTGCTGGGATCGCAGATCATCTTCCAGGCCGCGTACTTCGGCAAGACCGTCGTCGCGTACGACATCAGCGATGAGATCCTCGCCAAGCTGCCCGAGCGCTGGGAGTACCTCAAGCCGCTGTACCTGCGCGACCTGCCCGACGCGACGCCGGAGAAGCTCGACGCCGCCGTGGCGCGCATCCGGGCGACGAGCGACCTGGCCGATGCCGTGTCGGACGCCGACATCATCATCGAGGCCGTGCCCGAGCGCCTCGACATCAAGCGCGACACGTGGGCGAAGGTCTCGGCCGTCGCTCCCGAGAAGACGATCTTCTGCACCAACTCGTCCACGCTGCTGCCGAGCGACATCGTCAGCGCGACGGATCGCCCGTCGAAGTTCCTCGCCCTGCACTTCGCCAACGAGGTGTGGAAGAACAACACCGGCGAGGTCATGGCGCAGTCCCAGACCGACCCCGCCGTGTTCGAGCAGGTGGCCCAGTTCGCCGAGGAGATCGGCATGGTCGCGATCCGGGTCAAGAAGGAGCAGCCGGGCTACGTGCTCAACTCGCTCCTCGTCCCCCTGCTCGGAGCCGCCGCCGCCCTCTGGGTGAAGGGGGTCGCCGACATCGAGACGATCGACCTCACCTGGCGCAAGGCGACCGGCGCTCCCCTGGGCCCGTTCCAGATCTTCGACGTGGTGGGCATGGTCACGCCCTACAACCTCAACAAGGACAGCGCCGACCCGGTCCAGCGCGAGTTCGCCGAGCGCATCAAGAAGGACTACATCGACACCGGCCGCCTCGGCCGCGGCGTCGGCAAGGGCTTCTACGACTACGCCTGACGCACCGCTCGACGGCGCCCTGGATCCCTGCGATCCGGGGCGCCGTCGCGTATAGCCCGGCAGGCATACGATCGTCAACCCTCCCTCGCCGATTCCGGTTCCGCCGTCGCGATCGGGATGCTGGTCAGAGCACCATCCACTGGCCGAAAGGCAGGACAGACGATGACGTTGACCGCAGATCCCACCCCCGCTCGACGCAGCGCCGGCGCCTACGCGCCGATGTCCTCCGGCCACCCCGCGCTGGGCCGTGCCCCGGAGGCGACGATCGTCCCCGTCGGCCTGGACTGCTACCAGATCGTGCTCGACGGCACCGTCAAGGGCTACGTCTGCGCCATCGGCGACGGCTGGGAGTGCTTCGCCGGCACGCACCTCGGCGAGGCCCGCCCGACCGGCTCCCGGCACAGCATCACCGCCGCGATCCGGGATCTGTGCCGCGAGTGAGCGTCCCCCGGGAACGGCGAAAGGCCCGGACCGAGGTTCCGGGCCTTTCGCACACGGTAGCGGAGGCGGGAGTCGCGCGGCGCGGGCGGCGCGCTCCAGCCGCGCCAGTCGGAGTCGCCGACGAACCCGTGGCCGCGATCGTAGGCGACGCGTGCCTCCTCCGTGCCGACGAGCTCCCACGCGCGCTGCACGTCGATGAACTCCGCGGCCTCGCCCCCGGCGTCGGGGTGGGTCTGGCGCAGGCGCAGGCGGAAGGCCCGGCGGAGCGCGTCGACGTCGGCGGAGGGGTCGACGCCGAGCACCTCATACGCCGACCTCGAGAGCGGGCTGTCGAACATGGGCTCCTCGATCGGGGGACGTCCAGCCTATGTGCCCGCCCGCCGCGTCAGGTGCTGCGGTCGGCCTCCTCGGGGAGCCGATCGACCGGCACGACGACCACGTCCTGCATCTTCCAGTCCAGCTGCGCGACGCCGTCCGACGCGTCGCGCAGCTGCCGGATCGTCACCCGGCCCCGCCGCGGCACGACGAAGGCCTCGACGTGGAACACCTGGCCCTGGTCGCGCATCCGCACGGCCGCCCGCGCCACCCACGGCAGCGACCGCAGGTAGCCGACCGTCTCGGCGATGAGCGGATGCGGCTCGCCGTCGTCGTACGTGCGCGCGCGCCGATCCATGAGGTCGGTGATCGCGGCGCGCGTGTTGCGCACGCCGTCCCAGATGATGCCGAGCGAGATGAACAGGGCCGCCGCGCCGTCCAGCCACCAGACGCCGGCCCCCACGCCCAGCACGCCGACGATCGATGCGGCGTTCGTGTGCCAGTCGGCGCGCGCCATGTCGGCGTCGGCGTAGAGCAGCTTGTTGTGCAGCACGGGGGCGAGCCTCGCCTTCGCGCGCCCGTAGAACAGCGGCCCGATCACGATGAGCGCCATGACGCACACCATGAGCCAGCCGAGCCACACGGTCTCGCCGAACAGCCGGACCGTGCCGATCGTGGGGTGCTCGGCGGCGATGAGGCCGACGACCGCCTCGACCGCGAGGTTCGCGCCGACGGCCAGCAGGGCCACGCCCGCCACGAGGTGCCCGACGCCCATCGCGCGATGCCGGCCGTAGGGATGCGCCTTCGACGGGCGCCGGCGCACGAACAGCAGCGCGACGAGGAAGGCGAGCTGCGGCAGCAGCGAGAGCATGTCCTCGATCCAGGCGGTCTTCATCGCCTGCGAGTTGCCGACGACGAACGCGACGAGCGTGATCGTCACGAGCGTGTAGCCGATCGTGAACAGCTCCCAGCGCACGGCGCTGCGCAGCGCGGCCCGCTCGCGCTCCGGCAGATCGGTGCGCCCGAATCGGGTCACGATCCGACCTCCTCGTCGAGGAAGGCCTCGAGCTCGGCGAGCATGGCGTTCTCGCCCAGGGGCACGAGCACGGCGATGGGCCGCCCGTCCGCGCCCGGGATGCCGGGGTAGCCGCGCGTGAGGCCGACCCGATCCGACCACGGCGTCGCATCGGTGAAGCCGCCGACCGCGAGGTCGAGCCGCCCCTCCTCGAGGCCGGTCACGAGGCTCTCCTCGCTCGCCACCGTCCACTCGGTGTCCGCGTCGATCCGATCGGCGAACTCCTCGACGAGGTCCACGAGGGGCCCCTCCGGCTCGCCGCCGCGCACCTCGACGAGCCTCGGATCCGCGGACGCTCCCGCCCGCAGCGTGCCGCCGCTCACGCGGTCGAGCGTGCCGTCCGGATCGGAGGGGATGCTGAGCCCGCAGGCGGGGAGGGCGAGGGTCGCCGCGAGCAGGATCGCGGCACGGAGCCACGGCCTCGGTCGGCGCGCCGGGGGTGCCGCGCGTCGGTTCTGCATGCTCCGAGCCTTGCCGCGCCGCCGCCGCGGCGCAACGCCTTGCGCGCGCGTCGGGCGCCGTTGTAGCCGTGCGGTGCCGCCCCTCGCGCCGAATCGTTCTCCCAGGTGGCCGGAATAGGATGATCCGGTGACTATGACGGCCCGGCACGTGCAGTTGCTGCGCGCCGTCCTCGCGGCGATCGTCGCCGTGATGATCACGTTCTCGCCCGACCACTCGGCCGAGGTCGGCCTGGCGGTGTTCGGCGGCTTCGCCGTGGCCACCGCCGCCGTGCTGGGGCTCGCGGTGTGGCTCGTGCAGCCGCAGGGCCAGCGCGGCCGGTTCGTGCTGCTCGCGGCCGTCTACCTCGTCGCCGGCGTCGTGAGCGGCCTGC
Source organism: Microbacterium sp. FG3 (assembly GCF_057809335.1). Classification (NCBI taxonomy): domain Bacteria; kingdom Bacillati; phylum Actinomycetota; class Actinomycetes; order Micrococcales; family Microbacteriaceae; genus Microbacterium; species Microbacterium sp. FG3. Next base: position 3,642 of record NZ_JBMDJT010000035.1, read on the forward strand.
CGCAGCTGCGCAGCACCACGATGCTGTTCGCCGTGCTCATCGCCTGGGGTCTGCTCGCCGGCCTCGTGGAGCTCGTCATCGGGCTCGTGGATCGCCGCGCCCGCCGCGAGACGGCGCGCGACACGATCGTCGTCGGCGTGCTCGGCCTCGTGCTGGCCCTGGCCGTGCTCCTCGTGCCCGCGGGCTACCGCCTCGACTACTTCATCGAGGAGGCCGGCCGCTCGTTCACCCTCACCGGCACGATCATCGCCGTGGGCCTGCTCGGCGGCTACGCCGCCATCGTGGCCGTCTGGCTCGGGATCGCCGGCCTCTCGCCGCGCGCCGAGAGCGGGCCGGCGGCGGCGCCGGTGGACGCCCGCGAGAGCACCTCGACCTCTTCCGCCCCGACCCCGAAGGACCCGCAGTGACCGACAAGAGCCGACGCCGCGAACTCATGCGCCCCGTGCAGCTGGTGGGGATCGCGTTCGTCGCCGCGGCGTTCGCCGGCCTCGTCACCGCGATGGCGATGGGAGCCTGGCAGGCGATCCCCGGCGAGGACGTGCTGCGGGCATGGGCGGTCGCGGGGATCGTCGCGGGCGTGTCGTTCATCGCCGTGCTGCTGATCCTCTCGCTGCTGCTGCTGGCGATCGATCCCGCCGACGTGGAGCGGCCGGTCGACGGGCCCGTTCTGCTGCGCGGTGAGCCGAAGAATCGGGCCGCCGACGAGGGCACTCGCGGCGAAGACGGATCCTGATCCCCAACGGTCCCCACATCTCCCCTAGAATGCCCATGGATCGCGCGGCCAGTATCCTGCGCGGGGGACAGGGGCTTTCATGGCACATGACACTGGGGCTATCGAGGAATCGACCATTCCTTCGGGGATGAGCTCGACCAAGAAGCTGCGCGTGGAGTTCGCGGGCGAATGGCACGAGCTGGCGCCCGATCAGCAGTTCACGATCGGTCGCGAGGGCGACCTCGAGGTGGACGACAACCAGTACCTGCACCGCATCTTCCTGGAGATCTCGTTCTACGACGGGCTCTGGTGGCTCGCGAACGTGGGATCTCGCCTGTCGGCGACGGTCTCGAGCGCGGGCGGCGCCGTGCAGTCGTGGCTCTCGCCCGGCGCGCGCATGCCGATCGTCTTCGCCGAGAGCGTCGTGGTCTTCACGGCCGGTCCCACGACCTACGAGCTCAACCTGCACGCCGACGAGGCGCCCTTCGCGGTCTCGTCGTCGATCCAGAACCAGGTCAGCGGGGAGACCACCGTGATGCCGGTGAGCTTCACCCCGCTGCAGAAGCTGCTCATCGTCGCGCTGGCCGAGCCGATGCTGCGTCGCGACGGCGTGAGCATGAGCGAGCTGCCGTCGAGCACGGCCGCCGCACAGCGCCTCGGCTGGACGATGAGCAAGTTCAACCGCAAGCTCGACAACGTCTGCGACAAGCTCGACCGCATGGGCGTGCAGGGGCTGCGCGGCGGCCCCGGCAAGCTGGCGACGAACCGCCGCGCGCGCCTGGTCGAGTACGCGGTGTCGTCGAACCTCGTCACCCGCGACGACCTCGGGCTGCTCGAGGACGAGGCGCTGCGCGCGCAGGACTGAGCCTCGAGAACCGCCGCGGTCAGCGGGCGGTGAAGCGGGAGAGGTAGTCGTCGGGCTCGGGCCCGTCGTCGCCGTAGCGTTGCTCGATGTCGGCGCGCAGCTCGGCGGTGAAGGCGCCGTTGCCGAGCGTGTTCTCGGTGAGCGCGAGCGCCTGCTCCGCCGCCGCCTTCTGCGCCGCGCGGATGGTGCTCGTGAGGAGTTCGCCGAGCGCCTGCGGGGCGAGATCCATCGCGGCGCCGCCGAGCTCGACGGCCGATACGGCGCCCTTCGCCGTCGCGACGACCGTCACCTCGCCGCGCGGAGAGCTGGCGCGGGCGGTGGCGTCTTCGATCTCCCGCGACAGGCGGTGAATCGCCTCCTGCCGGCGCCGAGCCTGGTCCATCTGCTGCTGCACGCGCTCGCGCGCCGCCGCGAGGCCGCTGAGGGGGTCGGTCATGAGCTCTCCAGGATCTCGGCGAAGCCGGCGAGCGGGTCCGTCATGCTCACTCCCACCCCGCGCGCGCGGCAACGAGATCGTCCCACATGATCTTGATGAGGATGGAGGTGTCGTCGTCGGCGAGCGGGAGGCCCAGCTGCTCGGCGAGCCCGCCCAGGTCGATGTACCCCTCGTGCACGCCCGGCCGGCGGCCGTCGCGCACGCCCAGCGAGATCCGCTCGAATCCCGACCCGGCGTTGTCGGCGATGACGGTGAGCATGGCGCGCAGCTGCGCCTCGGTCATCGAGTCGTCGTCGATGTCGACCCCGACGGACAGGTACTGCGCGAAGCCCTCGTACCCCGTGGATGTCTCGACCGCGGTCACGCGATCGTCGGCCTCCTCCAGCGCGGCCGGGAGCCGATCCGCACTTCCCGCGGCGCATCCGACGAGCGTCGCCGCCAGTGCGGCAGCCCCCGCGATCGCCGCTGCGATTCTATAGCCTCTGCGCACGTCACTCGTTCCAACGGTGCTGCTGGTGGTCGACGACCTCACCCGATACGAGTCCCAGGAACTCCTGGTACGACGGGTCGTCCTGCATCTGAGTCTCCCACGCGGCCACGCTCTGCGCATAGTTGTCGTTCTTGTGGATCTCCATCACGTCGACCGGATTGGACGTCGGGTTCGGCAGCGTGATCGTGTGGTGGTTCGGGTGGGGGGACGAGCCGTTCGCTCCGATGACCGTGTCCAGATGGGGGACGGGATCCGTCGCGTGCTGGAAGGAGTAGACGGGGATGTCGGGATCGAGGTCGAAGGTGCCGGTCGGGGAGCCGTTCGTCACGACGCCGACCGTGGAATACGGCGAGTTCTCGGCCAGGTTGGCCGCCATGATGCCGCCCTGGCTGAAGCCCGTCCACACGACCTCGGCGCCGTCGGGCACGCCGGCGTCCTGCATCGCCTGGTACACCGCGCGCTCGTACTGCGTGCGCAGCAGCTCATTGTCCATGGTCATCAGCGCGACGTTGGAGTTGAGGTCGTTCGTGGCCCCTGCGTCCGTCGGGATGTTCCAGTCCTGCGTCGACGGCAGCGACACGACCCAGCGGTACTCGTCGCCGACCCGGATCTTCTTGACGTCGACGACCGACTGCTCCGAGCCGCCCATGCCGTCGGTGTAGGTGTTCTGCTGGACGAGATCGGCGAGGGACCCGAGCCGATCGACCTCCTGCGCCTTGAGGTAGTAGTCGTACTGTTCCATCGTGAGGTCATCGGGGTGGACCTCGGTGACGCGCGCGTCGTTCTGCAGAAGCGTCGAGGCGCCGCCGCCCAGGGCCCAACCGGCAGCCCCGCCACCGAGGCCTCCGGCGATGGCGCCGGGGATGCCGCCGAGGCCGAAGCCGCCGACGGCGCCGAGCGTCGCCCCCAGCGAGGCGCCGATGTACGGCGCCGCTTCGGCGGCGATCTCGCGCAGGACCTTCAGCGCCTCGAGCAGCAGCGGCCACAGCGCCTGGATCAGCGCGATGAGCTGCGTGAAGGCGTCGAACATCCGCTGGATGAGCGCCCCGCACATCTCGATGAAGTACCAGGCGCGGTCCGTGAGCTTCTGGAGCTTCTCGACCCGGTCGAACGGGTCGAGGGAGTGCAGGCTCAGCTCGAAGCCGAACAGGTCTCCGACGAGACCCGCCAGCTCCGAGAGCGCCCCGACGACCGCGTCGTGGACCATCGTGACGATCTGCGACGCGAGCTCGAGCGCCTCGGCGATGGCCGAGGTGCTCTCGGACGTCAGCTCCAGGCGCGACCGGAGCTCGTCGAACCGCTTCCTCATCGCGCGCGCCGTGCGGCCCTCGAGCACGTCGAGGCGGTTGTCTGCCGCGTGGAGGTCCTGTTCCACGGCGTCGATGATGTTCGCTGCGCGGCGCCAGTCGTCGGCGAACGCCCGCACCTGGCCCTCGTCGCCGACCAGATCGTCGAGCCACTCGTTCAGCGGAGCCACGTACTCGAGGGCGAACCCCACGATCGTCGCGGCGACACCGCCGGGGCTGCTGAAGTCCGTTCGGAACGCGGCCGTCCCGCCCTGCGCCCACGACCCGTTCCGGATCGCGGTGGCCGCGGCCGCCGTCACTGGAGGGCCTTCTGCCCGGCGAGGTCGGCCTCGGCGGCCGTGTAGCGCGCGCCGGAATCGGCATCGACGTCCTCGAACGCCTGGCGAGCGGCGTCGACGTCGCTCGCGAGCGTCACGCAGGCCGCCGCCCCCGTCGAGATCAGCGCCTCGACGAGCTCGGACAGCGGGGGCAGCGCGCTGCCGAACGGGAGGTTCATGAGCCCGAAGGCCGAGGTGGAGACGTCCGCCTGCCGTGCACGCGATGCCGCGTCCTCCAGGTCGCCCGCCGCAGAGGAGAGCGTTGCCGAGGCGCGACGCATGACGCCGAAGTCGATATCCACGAGACCGGTCATCTTGTTCCCTCCAGATCCGTCCGCATCGATGCTAGGGGCGGACGGACCGGGAGCGGGATGGGGAGGACTGCCCTCGTCAGAGGTAGGTGCGGGTGACCTGCTCGGCGAGGCCCGTGTAGGTCGCGGGGGTGAGGGCGAGCAGGCGCTGCTTGGCCTCGTCGCCGATGTCGAGGCCCCTCACGAACTCCGCGAGGTCCGCGGGCCCGACGCGGCGACCGCGCGTGAGCTCCTTGAGCAGCGCGTACGGATCGGTGATCTGCGAGCGCCCGGCGACCACCTCGGCGCGCACGACCGTCTGGATCGCCTCGCCGAGCACCTCCCAGTTGGTGTCGAGGTCGGCCAGCAGCACGTCGCGCGAGAGCGAGATCTCGCCGAGGCCGCGCAACAGGTTGTCGAGCGCGAGCAGGGAGTGTCCGAACGCGACGCCGATGTTGCGCTGCGTCGTGGAGTCGGTGAGGTCGCGCTGCAGCCGCGACGTGACGAGTGTCTGCGCGAGCGTGGTGAACAGGCCGCCCGCGATCTCGAGGTTCGCCTCGGCGTTCTCGAAGCGGATCGGGTTGATCTTGTGCGGCATCGTCGACGATCCGGTCGCGCCGGCCACGGGGATCTGGGCGAAGTAGCCGAGCGAGATGTACGTCCAGATGTCCTGCGCGAGGTTGTGCAGGATGCCGCCGGCGTGCTTGGCGGCGTCGTAGAGCTCGACCTGCCAGTCGTGCGATTCGATCTGCGTCGTGACGGGGTTGAACGTCAGGCCCAGGCGCTCGACGAACTCGCGCGCGATGTTGGGCCATGCCACCTCGGGCGCGGCGGCGAGGTGCGCCGACCAGGTGCCGGTCGCGCCCGAGAACTTGCCGAGGTACTCGGTCTGCTCGAGGCGGCGGATCACGCGCTCGAGTCGCCAGACGAACACCCCGAGCTCCTTGCCCATGGTGGTGGGCGTGGCCGGCTGGCCGTGGGTGCGCGAGAGCATCGCGGCGTCGGCGTGCTCGAGGGCCAGGCCGCGCAGCCGCGCGGCGACCTCCTTGAGCTTCGGCAGCCACACGCGCGTGACGGCGCGCTTGACCGTGAGGGCGTAGGCGAGCGAGTTGATGTCCTCGCTCGTGCAGCCGAAGTGGGTCAGCTCGGCGATGTCGTCCAGCCCCAGCTGCGACAGGCGGTCGCGCACGAGGTACTCGACGGCCTTCACGTCGTGGCGGGTGACCGACTCCTTCTCGGCGAGCCAGTCGATCGCGTCCTGGCCGAACGTCAGGTACAGCGCGCGCAGCTGCTGCTTAGTCTCCAGCGGCAGCGGCCGGGTGCCGAACAGCGCGTGGTCGGTGAGGGACAGGATCCACTCCACCTCGACCTCGACGCGGGCGCGGTTCAGGCCGGCCTCGGAGAGGTAGTCGGCGAGCGGCGACACCGCGGCGCGGTAGCGGCCGTCGAGCGGGCTCAGGGGCTGGGGCGGGAAATCGCTCACGGGAGTCCTCAGGATCGCGGACGAAGGGCGGGCTCCAGCTGACGAAACAGCGCCCGACCGGATCGTTCGATCATACCGAGCACCTCGTCGAAGGCCGCGTCGTCGTCGTAGTACGGATCGGGCACGTCCCGGCCCTCCGCCTCCGGGTCGAACGAGAGCAGCAGCGCGATCTTGTCGCGGTCCTCGTCGGTGCGCGCCCAGCTGGTCAGGATCCGCTCGTGCGTGCGATCCAGCGCCACGACCAGGTCGTTGTCGCGGAAGTCGCTCGCGGCGAACTGCCTGGCCCGGTGCAGCGATCCGTCGTAGCCGCGTCGCCGCAGCGCCTCGATCGTGCGGGCGTCGGCGCGCTCGCCGACGTGCCAGTCGCCGGTGCCCGCGCTCGCGGAGACGACCCGGTCGCCGAGGCCCGCGGCGGTCGCCAGGTGCCGGAACACGACCTCCGCCATGGGCGACCGGCAGATGTTGCCGGTGCACACGAAGACGACGCGGAAGGCATCCGAGGGCATGCGGCCATTCTGGCGGTGCGACCCCCGTCGTCCCAAGGCCGGCCGCGCATCGGGCGCGGCGTCCGCTCGCTCACAGCGTGCGAAGGCGCGGGAGCCGTCCACATCCGCCGCTCGCGCGCCCCGCCGGCGGCCGCCATCGCGGATCGTGGAGGCATGACGAGCGCGACGCAGATCGACGAGGTGGTGGAGGCGATGTGCGCGTCGCTGCGGCGGGCCTCCGACGACCTGACCACGGCGGCGATGATCATCCGCGCCGCGCGACGCAGCGCGATGTGGGAGTCGCCGGCCGGCGACGCCGCGCAGGCCGAGCTGGAGGAGCGGGCGGGCGCCGCCTTGGACGCGGCCGTGGCGTGCGACAAGGTGGCAGCCGGGCTGCGCGCCGCGGCGGGATAGGAGGCGCGATGACCCTCGAGATCCGTGCGGGAGGAGCGATCGCCGTCGACCCCGGCGAGCTGCGCGAGCTGGCGGCCCGCGTGGACGAGGCGCGCGGCTGGGTCGACTCCGCGGCCGCCGAGGCCGACGACGCGGCCTGGAGGATGCGGGAGCTCGCCCTGCTGAGCCCGACGTACTGGGATGTCCCCGCGCTGCAGGACCGGATCGCCCGGGTGGGCCCCGGCCTCCACGACCTCGCGAGCCGAATCCGCACGGTGGCCGACGCCTACGAGCTGGTGGAGCTGCGCGTGCTCGCGGAGCTGATGCGGCAGTGGCCGGGGGAGGGGCCGGCGGCGGAGCGCGAGCTCCGCGGGATCGAGGAGCGGATCGCGGCGATGGAGTCGGCGGATCCCGCCGCGCTGGCGCAGGCCGACGCGCTGCTGGCGCAGTGGCGCGCCGAGGTCGGCGTGGAGTTCGAGCGGCAGTGGAGGTCCGCACCGCCGCCGCCGGGGTACGCCATCCCGTTGGAGCCGATTCTCCACGGGCTGCGGGGGACGCTCCTGTCTGTGCTGATGCTGCTGCCGATGTTCCTGCGCATGCACGTGCCCGCGCTCGGGCTCGGCGTCGTGCCGGCCGGCGCACGCCTGACCGGTGCGGCGGAGCCGGTGCGGGTGCGGGTGACGAGCGTGGGCGCCGCGGTCGCCCCCACCGGGCTCGAGGAGGTGGCGCGGCGGATCCCGTCCGGCGGCGACGCCCGGGTGCGCGTGGAGAGGTACACGATGCCGGACGGGTCGCGCCAGTTCGCGGTGTACCTCGCCGGCACGCACGGCGGCGACGACGACGCGTGGGACTGGCGCTCCAACGTCGAGCTGTACGGCGGCGAGCGCTCGGCCTCGTTCCAGGCCACACAGGAGGCGCTCGAGCGTGCGGGGGCGCAGCCCGGCGATGTGCTGCACATCGCCGGCTTCAGCCAGGGCGCGATGATCGGCGCGCGGCTGGCGGTGGAGGGCGGCTACGAGGTGGCCACGAACATCGGCTTCGGCTCGCCGGTCGACGCGCAGACCGAGCCGGGCACCCTCGCGGTCGCGGTGCGCCACACCGACGATCCGGTCGCCCTGCTGGCGAGCGGCGGCATGGCGGCGGGGGCCGGATCGCCCGACAGCCTCGTCGTGGAGCGCCTGTTCGATCCGTCGATCGGGAGCGAGGAGTACACGGTGCCGGCGCACCGGCTCGACGCCTACGCCGAGACCGCCGCCATGGTCGACGCGAGCGACGATCCCCGCGTCGGGGCCGTGCGCGAGGCGCTCGCCGCGCTCGACGGAGCGGTCGACGTCGACGTCACCGAGTACAGCGCGACCCGGATCGAGGAGGAATGAGCCGTGGCGGCGTCAGCGGCCCTTCTTCGCCTGGGGCCGCAGCACGATCCCGAACACCCAGTTGATGATGCTCAGCAGGATGCCGGCGAGCACCGCCGGCCAGAAGTCGCCCGTCGACAGGCCCCAGCCCCAGAAGCTCGTGATCCAGGCGGTGATCATGAGCAGCACGCCGTTGAGCAGCAGCGAGATGAGCCCCAGCGTGAGCACGAACAGCGGGAACGCGACGATCTTGATGATCGTGCCGATCACGGTGTTCACGAGGCCGAACAGCGCGCCCAGCAGCGCGAGCGTGAGCACCAGCTGCAGGTCGTCGGCCGGCGGGAACGCCGTGACGGTGATCTGCAGGAACGGGATCAGGGTGAGCACCCAGATGCCGAAGCCGTTCACGATCGAGCGGATGAGGAAGCGCATGGCCCCAGTCTGGCATCGCGCGCCGTGTGGCGGGAGCCGCGGCTCCCGCACGCGCCGGCAGGCGCCGCTGACGGCAGGCGCCGCTCCGTCAGCCGATCAGCGCGTTCACGATCATCGGCACCCCGAATCCGACAGCCAGGCCGAGGACCGCCGCGGCGCCGATCCATCCGAGCTCGCGGCCGATGGGACCGTGGGGCAGCGACGCCCGCCAGCGGGGATCGGCCGCGATCTGCCCGAGCGTGGCGGCGTCGACCCGGCCGTCCAGCACGGCGACGTCGGTGTCGGGGGAGGCGAGGCGCACGGCGGCGAGGGCGCGATTGGGCAGGTGCGGCTGCCACGACGCGGGCACGAGCGCGAGCACCCGGCGCGGGCCCTGCGCGGCCAGCGCGTGCAGCACCATGATGCGGGCCGTGGGCTCCACGGGGGTGGGGTAGCCGGCCAGGAATCCGGGCACGCCCGCGGCCGACCTGCTGCGCACGACCCGCGCGGGAGCGAACTCGCCCTCGACGCCCCGCGCGACGTAGGCGCCGGACGCGTCGGCCAGCTCCCGCAGCAGGCGCCGGTTCGCGCGGAAGAAGAGGGGCAGGCCGATCGCCAGGCTCGCCAGCGCGAGGAGGCACGCGACGAGCACGAGCGGCAGGACGATCCGGTAGTCGGCGCCGGCCATGCCGGCGAACTGCGAGCCGAGGACGGGCCAGACGGCGAGCTGGGCGCCGGCGTTGAGCCGGATCGTGGCGTCGTTCAAGCGGTTGAAGTACTGGAGGAACGGTAGCGCCCAGGGGCGCGGCCGCCGGCGGACATATCTGGGCAGATCTGCCCACCGCGGGCGCCGCCATAGGATCGTCGGGTGACCAGCGAGCCCGTCCTCCCCCGCATCCGGCCCGAGATCGCGGCGCTGCCGCCCTACAAGCAAGGGCGGGCCGCCGGAGCGGGCGGGTTCAAGCTCTCGAGCAACGAGAACCCGTTCGAGCCGCTGCCCGGGGTGGTCGAGGCCGTGCGGGCCGAGGCGACGCTCAACCGCTACCCCGACGCGACCGCGGCGCGCCTGCGGGAGGCGCTGGGGGCGAAGCACGGGGTGGACCCCGGGCAGGTTCTCGTGGGCGCCGGCAGCGTCTCGCTGCTGGCGGCGTTCATCCAGGCCGCCGCCTCGTCCGGCGACGAGGTGCTCTACGCGTGGCGCTCGTTCGAGGCCTACCCGGGCCTCGTGCTCGTGGCGGGGGCGACCGGCGTGGAGGTGCCGAACCGCGCCGACGGCGGGCACGACCTCGACGCCATGGCAGCCGCCGTGACCGAGCGCACGCGCTGCATCCTGCTGTGCACGCCCAACAACCCGACCGGTCCCGTCATCACGAGCGCGCAGTTCGCGGACTTCGTCGCGCGCGTGCCGAGCGAGGTGCTGATCCTGCTCGACGAGGCGTACGCCGAGTTCGTCACCGACGACGCGGCCGTCGACGGTCTGGGGGAGCGGGTGTTCGAGCGGCACCCGAACGTCGTCGTGCTGCGCACGTTCTCGAAGGCGTACGGACTCGCGGCGCTGCGCGTCGGCTACGCGATCGGGCACCCGCGCGTGCTCGACGCGGCGCGCGCGACCCTCATCCCGCTCTCCGTCACGGCGCAGGCCGAGGCGGCGGCCGTCGCCAGCCTGCGGCACGAGGCCGAGATCGCCGAGCGCGTCGCCGTGATCGCGGAGCGGCGAGACCGGCTCGTCTCCGGCCTGCGCGCCGCCGGCTGGGACGTGCCCGACTCGCAGGCGAACTTCGTGTGGCTGCCGACCGCCGACCCCGCCGTGGCGCGCGCGTTCGACGACGCCGGGCTCATCGTGCGGCCCTTCCCGGAGGGCGTGCGCATCTCGGTCGGCGAGGAGGAGTCGCTCGCGCCGGTCCTCGACGTGGCACGCTCCCTGCGCTGACGCGCTCGGGCACCCGGCGCGTTCGGCAGCGGACGCCTCAGCGGCGCCGCAGGCCGGGGAAGTGCTCCTCGCGGTACTCGGCCGAGAAGTCGGTGTCGGGGTGCTCCTCGCGCGCCCGCAGCTCGACGCGGCGGATCTTGCCCGAGATCGTCTTCGGCAGCTCGAAGAACTCCACGCGGCGCACCCGCAGGTAGGGCGCGAGGTTCTCGCGGCAGTGGCGCAGGATGCTCTCGGCCACCTCCGCGCTCGGCTCGCGCCCCGGCGCGAGGGCGATGTACGCCTTCGGCACGGCGAGGCGCACAGGGTCGGGCGCCGGAACGACGGCCGCCTCGGAGACCGCGGGGTGCGCGATGAGCACCGACTCGAGCTCGAACGGGCTGATCTTGTAGTCGCTGGCCTTGAAGACGTCGTCGGTGCGGCCGATGTAGGTGATGTAGCCGTCCTCGTCCCGCGCCGCCACGTCGCCCGTGCGGTAGTAGCCGTCGCGCGTCGCCGCCGCCGTGCGATCGGGGTCGCCCCAGTAGCCGGTCATGAGCGACAGCACCGGTCGCGACAGGTCGAGGCCGAGCTCGCCCTCGCCGACGCCCTCGATGGGCTGGCCCGTCTCGCTGTCGAGCAGCACGACGGGGTAGCCCGGCAGGGGGCGGCCCATCGATCCGGGCTTGAGCGGCGACCCGGGAGTGTTGCCGATCTGCGCCGTGGTCTCGGTCTGCCCGAAGCCGTCGCGGATCGTCAGCCCCCACGCCCGCTCCACGCGCGAGATGACCTCGGGGTTCAGGGGCTCGCCCGCCGAGAGCAGCTCGCGCAGCGCCGGCGGGCGCTCGCCGAGGTCGGCGCCGATGAGCATGCGCCACACGGTGGGCGGGCCGCAGAACGTGTTCACCTCGCGGCGGCGCAGCTCGGCCAGCAGGGCCGCGGCGTCGAAGCGCGCGTAGTTGTAGACGAAGATCGTCGCCTCGGCGATCCACGGGGCGAAGAAGCTGCTCCAGGCGTGCTTGCCCCAGCCGGGCGACGAGATGTTCAGGTGCGTGTCGCCGGGGCGCACGCCGATCCAGTACATCGTCGACAGGTGGCCGACGGGATACGACACCTGCGAATGCTCGACGAGCTTGGGCTTCGACGTCGTGCCCGACGTGAAGTAGCGCAGCAGCGGATCGGTCGTCCTCGTGCGCGGGTGCGGCAGCGGCGCCCACGGCCGCTCGGCGGCCTCGTGCAGATCGGTCCAGCCGTCGGCCGCGCCCACGCTGAAGCGCGCGAACCCGCTCAGATCCTCGAACTTGCCCGTGTCGGCGGCGTTGCAGATGACGGCGCGCACGTCGCCGCGCGTCACGCGGTCGGCGAGGTCGCCGGCACCGATCGCGACGGTGGTGGGCAGGATGACGGCGCCGAGCTTCATGAGCGCGAGCATCGACTCCCACATCTCCACCTGGTTGCCGAGCATGAGCATCACGGGGTCGCCCGCGCGCACGCCCTGCTCCGCGAGCCAGGCGGCGAGCACGTCCGAGTCGCGCGACAGCTCGGCGAAGGAGCGCTCGAGCGACGATCCGTCCTCCTCCACGATGACGAGCGCGGGGGTGTCGTTGCCCTCGGCGATGCGGTCGAACCAGTCGACCGCCCAGTTGAACTCGTCGCCCAGGTCGGGCCAGCGGAACTCGCTGGCGGCGGCGTGATCGCCCGCCAGGCTGAGCAGGTGGTCGCGCGCGGCGCGGTAGATCTCGGTGACGCCCATTCGACGACCCTATTCCCGCCGGGCATTCGCGGCGCCGCATACAACTGTGGGATCCCGCCATCGGATTCGCGAAGGCGTTGTCGGGAGTGCCGCACCGCCGATCCGCCGGGGCGGCCCTAGCGTGGAACGGTGACTTCGGCGTGGAATGAGACGGACGACGGCCTGGTGCGCATTCTCGGCGCTGACGGCGCGATCGCGCCCACCGAGGCGGCGGAGCGCTACCTGCCGGTGATCGATGCGCTCGACGACGGCACGCTCGAGACGTTCTACCGCGACATGGCGGTGGTGCGCGCATTCGACCGGCAGGCCACGCTGCTGCAGCGGCAGGGACAGCTCGCGCTGTGGCCGCCCTCGCAGGGGCAGGAGGCCGCGCAGGTGGGGTCGGCCCGCGCCGCGCGCCCGCAGGACCACATCTTCCCCTCGTACCGCGAGCACGTCGTGTGCACGATCCGCGGCGTCGATCCCGTCGACATCATCAAGCTCATGCGCGGCGTGAGCCACGGCGGCTGGGACCCCACCGACCCGAAGAACGGCCGCACCCGCCTCTACACGCTCGTGCTCGGCTCGCAGACCCTGCACGCCACGGGCTTCGCGATGGGCCTGAGCTTCGACGGCAAGGCCGGCACGGGCGACCCCGAGACCGATGAGGCCGTGATGGTCTACTACGGCGACGGCGCCTCGAGCCAGGGCGACGTGCACGAGGCCATGGTCTTCGCCAACAGCTACCGCGCGCCGCAGGTCTTCTTCCTGCAGAACAACCAGTGGGCCATCTCGGTGCCCGTGTCGACGCAGTCGCCCGTGCCGCTGGCGGATCGGGCCCGCGGGTACGGCATGGAGAGCATCCGGATCGACGGCAACGACGTGCTCGCCGGCTACGCCGTGACGAAGCTCGCGCTCGACGAGGCGCGCTCCGGAGCTGGGCCGCGCGCGATCGAGGCGGTCACGTACCGGATGGGTGCGCACACGACGAGCGACGATCCGACGAAGTACCGCACGAGCGACGAGGAGCAGCGCTGGGCGCAGCGCGATCCGATCGAGCGGATGCGCACCTACCTGCGCGCGCGCGGCGCCTCGGACGCGTTCTTCGCGGGCGTGGACGCCGACGCGGCCGCCTATGCGGAGGACGTGCGCGTGCGGACGCTGCAGCTGGAGGGCCCGGCCCCGGAGTCGATGTTCGCCCACGTGTACTCCGAGCCGCACCCGCTCATGCGGGAGCAGGCCGCGTGGCTGGCCGAGTACGAGGCGTCGTTCGAGGAGGCAGGCGAGTGACCGTCGAGGTGATGACGTTCGGCAAGGCGCTGAACGCCGGCCTGCGCAAGGCCATGGCCGACAGCGACCGCGTGCTCATGATGGGCGAGGACATCGGCCGCCTCGGCGGCGTGTTCCGCGTCACGGAGGGCCTGCTGGCATCGTTCGGCGACCGCCGCGTGCTCGACACGCCCCTGGCCGAGTCCGGCATCGTCGGCACGGCGATCGGCTTGGCGATGGGCGGCTTCCGCCCCGTGGTCGAGATCCAGTTCGACGGGTTCGTCTTCCCCGCCTTCGACCAGATCACCACGCAGCTGGCCAAGCTCACCAACCGGCACGAGGGCGCGCTGTCGCTGCCCGTCGTCATCCGCATCCCGTACGGCGGGCACATCGGCGCCGTGGAGCACCACCAGGAGAGCCCGGAGGCGTACTTCGCCCACACGCCGGGCCTGCGGGTCGTGAGCCCGTCGACGCCGAACGACGCGTACTGGATGATCCAGGACGCGATCGCGTCGAACGATCCGGTGATCTTCATGGAGCCCAAGTCGCGGTACTGGCACAAGGGCGAGGTGGATCTGGGCGAGCGCGCCATGCCGCTGCACGGCAGCCGCGTGGTGCGCAAGGGCACCGACGTGACGCTCGTGGGCCACGGCGCCATGGTGACCACGTTGCTGCAGGCGGCCGTGCTCGCTGAGGCCGAGGGCACGAGCTGCGAGGTGATCGACCTGCGCTCGCTCTCGCCGGTCGACTACGGCCCCCTGCTCGACTCGGTGCGCGCCACGGGCCGCATGGTCGTGGCGCAGGAGGCGCAGGGCTTCGCGAGCGTGGGCAGCGAGATCGCCGCGACCGTGACCGAGCGGGCGTTCTACTCGCTCGAGGCGCCCGTGCTGCGCGTCTCGGGCTTCGACGTGCCCTTCCCCCCGGCCAAGCTGGAGGGGTCGTACCTGCCCGACGCGGACCGCGTGCTCGAGGCCGTCGACCGCGCGCTGGCCTACTAGGAGGATCCCGATGCAGACCTACAACCTGCCCGACGTCGGCGAGGGACTGACCGAGGCCGAGATCGTGCAGTGGCACGTGAAGCCGGGCGACGCCGTGGCGGTGAACGACGTGGTCGCCGAGATCGAGACGGCCAAGTCGCTCGTGGAGTTGCCCTCGCCGTTCGCCGGCACGGTGTCGGAGCTGCTCGTGGCGGAGGGCGAGACCGTCGCCGTCGGCACGCCGATCCTGGCCGTGTCGGGCGAGTCGGACGTGCCCGCGCCCGAGGCGCCGCAGGCGCCGGCCGCCGAGTCTTCCACCGGGGCGTCGGACGCCGGCGGCTCGGTGCTCGTGGGCTACGGCACGGGCGGCGAGGTGCAGACCCGCCGGCGCAAGGCGCCGCGCGAGAAGACGGTGGCGGCCGCCGTGGGCGTGGTCGCCAAGCCGCCCATCCGCAAGCTCGCGCGCGACCTCGGCATCGAGCTGTCGGACGTGACCGCAACGGGAGCCGCCGGCGAGGTGACGCGCGACGACGTGCTGCGGCACGCCGAGCAGGCCAAGGTGTTCCGCAACCTCGAGACGCCGCAGTGGCCCGAGGAGCGCGAGCGACGCATCCCCGCCCCGCCGCGGGCGACGCCCCCGCGCCCCGCCGACGACCGCTACGAGGCGATCCCCGTCAAGGGCGTGCGCAAGGCGACCGCCAACGCGATCGTCGGATCCGCGTACACGGCCCCGCACGTCTCGGTGTGGACCGACGTCAACGCCAGCCGCACCATGGAGTTCGTGCAGCGGCTCAAGCAGCAGCCGCAGTTCGCCGACGTGCGCATCTCGCCGCTGCTCGTCTTCGCCAAGGCGCTGATGTGGGCCGTGCAGCGCACGCCCGAGATCAACTCGGCGTGGATCGAGACCGAGGACGGCGCCGAGATCCAGGTGCGCGGCTACGTGAACCTGGGCATCGCGGCCGCGACTCCGCGCGGCCTGCTCGTGCCCAACATCAAGGACGCGCACGCGATGTCGACGCGCGAGCTCGCCGTCGCGCTGCAGAACCTCACGCAGACCGCGCGCGAGGGCAAGACCCGCCCCGAGGACCAGCAGGGCGGCACCATCACGATCACGAACATCGGCGTGTTCGGGATGGACGCCGGCACACCGATCATCAACCCGGGCGAGGCGGGCATCGTCGCGATGGGCGCGATCCGGCAGAAGCCCTGGGTGGTCGACGGCGAGGTGCGCCCGGCGTGGGTGACGACGGTGTCGGGATCGTTCGACCACCGCATCGTCGACGGCGACAAGATCAGCCGCTTCCTCGCCGACATCGCGGCCGTGCTCGAGGAGCCCGCGCTGCTGCTCGACTGATCCCGGTCCCCGGCGTCCGGGAATGGGGGTGGGGGTCCGTAGGCTCGGCGGGTGCCCTCGTTCGTGCTGACGCCCGCCGCCGTGGGGGAGCTGTGCGCGCCCGGGGATGCCGAGGCGGGGCGGATGCTCGCGGATCGGGTGCCGATCCGGATCCTTCGGATCGAGACCGGGCGGGACTTCTCGGGCGCGCTCGTGGCGGTGGGAACCGCGAGCGTCGAGGTCGAGGCGGAGTTCGACGCGGCAGGCGAGGGGCTCGTGCGCTGCTGGTGCGCGGACGACGGGGCCGGCGGCTGCCCGCACGCCGCCGCGGCGCTGTACGCGCTCGCCGAGGGCGACGAGCCGTTCGGCGTGGGCCGGATCGCGGCCCGCGCGGGCGCCGAGACTGCTCGCCCGAGGGGCGGGATCGAGCCGTGGGAGCGCGCGCTACGGGGCATCCTGGAGCCCGCGGCCGAGAGCGACGAGCCCGAGCTGGCGCTGCTGTTCGCCGTGCGCCCGGCCGAGCAGGGCGATCCGCCCGGGGAGGGCGTCGCGATCCGCCCCGCCGTGCGCGGCCGCAGCGGATCGTGGATCCGCTCGGGCGTCTCGTGGGAGGCGATCGATGAGCGCGGGGCGGCGGACCGGGGCACCCGGGCGCTGGTCGACCTGCGCGCGCTGCACGCCTCGCGCGAGAACTTCGCGGCGGTCGGGGCGCGGCTGCGGCCGAGCCGCGGGCACCGCACGTACTACGGCGGCTGGGGCAGCCCGGAGTGGATCCGGCTCGACGCCGTGCCGTCGCGCGGGCTCTGGGCGCTGCTCCGCGAGGCGCACGAGGCCGGGGTGCCGTTCGTGGCGGACGAGCGGCTGCAGCGCGCGGTGGGGCTGGAGCGCGAGGCGATCGCGGCGGCGCTCGACCTGCGCGCGGTGCGCGGCCGGCTCTGGGTGGAGCCGGCGCTGGGCGGCGAGCCGGGCGAGCGGATGCTGCCGCTCGGCGCGCCGACGGTGGCGATGGCCCGCGTGGCGGAGGGCCGCGTGGCCGCGCTCGTGCCGCTGGAGCGGCCGGTGGGCGCCGAGTTCGACCGGCTGCAGCGCACCGGACGGGTGTCGGTGCCCGCCGCGGGCATCGAGGGCTTCGTGCGCGACTACCTCCCGGCGCTGCGCGCCGTGGCACCGCTCGTCTCGAGCGACGGATCGTTCGACGTGCCCGAGCCGGCGCTGCCCACGCTCGTGCTCGCGATCCGGCACGCCCACCCCGTGGCGCGGCTCTACTGGGAATGGGAGTACGACGACAACGCGCCCCGGCTGCCCGAGGCCGAGCGGCGCATCCTCGACGAGGTGGCGGCCGCCGCCGGCCGCTTCGCGCACCTGCTGGGCGAGCGCGGGCGCGAGGAGCCGTTCGTCTCGCGCGACCTCGGCCGCGACGAGACGATCGAGTTCCTCGCCTCCGTGCTGCCGGCGCTCGGATCCGTCGAGCGGCTGCGCGTCGAGGCGCACGACGAGCTGCCGCGATACAGCTTCGCGACGGAGGATCCGCGGGTGCGGATCGGCGCCGATCCGAGCGGGAACGACTGGTTCGAGCTGCGGATCGTCGTCACGATCCAGGGCGAGCCGGTGAGCACGGGCGCGCTGCTGACCGCGCTCTCGCGCGGGCAGACGTACTTCACGCTGCTGAGCGGCACGGTCTTCCCCCTCACGAGCCCGCTGTTCGCGCGGCTGCGCGACATCCTCGCCGAGGCGCGGGCGCTCGCCGACGAGACGTCGGAGACGGTGCGGATCAGCCGCCACCAGGTCGACCTGTGGGGCGAGCTGTCGGAGCTCGGCATCGTCGAGGCGCAGCGCAGCGAGTGGTTCGACGCCCTGCGCGCGCTCGGCGACGCGCGCGTCGAGCCGCGCGATCCGCCGCCGTCGTTCGGCGCCGAGCTGCGCGACTACCAGCGCGCCGGGTTCAGCTGGCTCGACTTCCTGCGCCGGCACCGGCTGGGCGGCGTGCTCGCCGACGACATGGGCCTCGGCAAGACGGTGCAGGCGCTCGCCGCGCTCGACCAGGCCCGCCTCGACGAGCCGGACGCGCGGTTCCTCGTCGTCACGCCCACGAGCGTCGTGGGGCACTGGCTCGCCGAGGCCCGGCGCTTCGCGCCCGAGCTGGGCGCCGTCGCGCTGACCGAGACGGCCGCCAAGCGCGGCACGACCGTGGCCGACGCCGCGGGGGACGCCCGGCTCGTCGTGACGAGCTACGCGATCTTCCGGCTCGACATCGAGCAGTTCCAGGCCCTCGGGTTCCGCGTGGCGATGTTCGACGAGGCGCAGCAGATCAAGAACTCCGCGTCGCGCGGCTACGCGTGCGCGCGGCTGCTCGACGCGCCGACGAAGTTCGCCCTCACCGGCACGCCGATGGAGAACGACCTGCTCGAGCTGTTCGCGCTCGCCACGCTCGTCGCGCCGGGGCTGTTCGGAACGCGCGCGCACTTCCGCGAGGAGTACCAGCGCACGATCGAGCGCGAGAACGACCGCGGCCGCCTCGCCCGCCTGCGCTCGCGGATCCGTCCCTTCCTGCTGCGCCGCACGAAGGAGACCGTCGCGCCCGAGCTGCCGCCCAAGACCGAGCAGACGCTCGAGGTCGTGCTGCACCCCGAGCACCGCAGGGCGTACGAGAAGCGGTTCCGGCGCGAGCAGCAGAAGCTGCTGGGGCTGCTCGACGACGTGAGCCGCAACCGCGTGCAGATCCTCGCCGCGCTCACGACCCTGCGCCGCCACGCGCTCGACCCCTCGTTCGCCGGCGCGGCCGGGCCCTCGGCCAAGCTCGAGGCGCTCGGCGCGCTGATCGACGAGGTCGTGGCCGAGGGGCATCGCGTGCTCGTGTTCAGCCAGTTCACCGAGTTCCTCGGGCTCGCCGCGACGGTCGCCGAGGAGCGCGGCGTGCCGTACGCGTACCTCGACGGATCGACGTCCCCGCGTCGCCGGTCCGCCATGATCGACCGCTTCGTCGGCGGCGAGGTGCCCGTGTTCTTCGTCTCGCTGAAGGCCGGCGGCGTGGGCCTGAACCTCACGGCCGCCGACTACTGCGTGCTGCTGGACCCATGGTGGAACCCGGCGGCCGAGGCGCAGGCGGTGGACCGCACGCACCGGATCGGCCAGGACCGGCCCGTCATGGTCTACCGGCTCATCGCCGCCGGCACGATCGAGCAGAAGGTCGTCGAGCTGCAGGGCCGCAAGCGACGCCTCTTCGAGGACGTGCTCGGATCGGACGACGTCTCCGGCGCCGCGGCCCTGACGGCGGACGACTTCCGGGAGCTGCTCGCCTGAGCCTTCGTCGATTTTGAGAACCGTTATCGTTCTGCGTAGGGTATGCGCATGACCCGTCGCATGCTGCCCGTCCTGTCCCTCGCCGCCGTCTCGGCGCTCGCCCTCGCGGGCTGCGCCTCGAGCCCCGGCGACGCGGCCGCGGACGAGGGCGGCGTGTCGATCGTCGCGTCGACGAGCGTGTACGCCGACCTGGCCCAGGCGATCGTGGGCGGCGCCGCCGAGGTCACGGCCATCATCGACTCGCCCACGCAGGACCCGCACGAGTACGAGGCCACGGCGCGCGACCAGCTCGCGGTGCAGGAGGCCGATCTCGTGATCCTCAACGGCGGCGGCTACGACCACTTCGCCGAGGATCTCGTCGCGGCCGCCGGCATCGAGCACGTCGTCACGGTCGTGGAGTACAACCACGCCGAGGATGAGCACGCCGAGGACGAGCACGAGCACGCCGAGGACGAGCACGCCCACGAGGGCGAGTCCGAGGAGGGGCACGAGCACCACCACATCGAGGGCTTCAACGAGCACGTCTGGTACGACCCGCACACGATCGCGCACGCGGTCGAGGCGATCGCCGAGGAGGCCGAGGCGCTGCTGCCCGACGACGCCGAGACGATCCACGCGAACGCCGAGGAGCTGATCGCGCAGATCGAGGGCCTCGAGACGGGCCTGGGCGAGATCGCCGCCGCGCACGAGGGCGCGACGGTGTTCTTCACCGAGCCGGTGGGCGGCTACCTGGCCGCCGAGGCGGGCCTGACCGATGTCACGACGGAGGGCTTCGCCGAGGCCGTGGAGGAGGGGCAGGACGTCGCGCCCGCCACGCTGCTCGCGGCGACGACGGCGATCGAGGGCGGCGAGGTCGACGTGCTCGTGACGAACGTGCAGACGGGCGGCCCCGAGACGCAGGCCGTGCTCGACGCGGCCGAGACCGCCGGCGTGCCGGTGGTCGAATACGGCGAGACGCTGCCCGACGGCGAGACCTACGTCACCTGGATGCAGGCCAACATCGACGCGCTCGCCGACGCCCTGGCCTGATCCACTCTCCCGCGAACCCGCCCTCGTTCGCCGAACCCGCGCTCCATCCGGGGCGGGTTCGCGGATCGAGGGCGGGTTCGCGGATGTAAGCATGCCGAGAACCGTTATCAGGATCAGCGATAGGCTGAGGGGATGACCGCGCCCGTTCTCGAGATCGACGGCGCCGCGCTGCGCCTGCGCGGGCGCGAGCTGTGGGCCGGCCTCGATCTGCGGGTCGAGCCCGGGGAGTTCGTCGCCGTGCTGGGACCGAGCGGATCGGGCAAGACCACGCTGATGCGGGCGATCCTGGGCCTGCGCGAGCTGAGCGAAGGCGGCATCCGCGTGGCGGGGGAGCCCGTGCGGCGCGGCAATCCGCGCGTGGGGTACATCCCCCAGCAGCTGCCGTTCCCGGCCGACACGAGCCTGCGCGCCCGCGACCTCGTCGCCCTCGGCGTGAACGGCGCCCGCTTCGGCCTGCCGATCCCGCCGCGCGGCGCCCGCGCCCGCGTCGACGCGCTGCTGGAGGCCGTGGGCGCCACCGCGTACGCCGACCACCCGGTCGGGCGCCTCAGCGGCGGCGAGCAGCAGCGGCTGCGCGTGGGCCAGGCGCTGGCCGACGACCCCGCCCTGCTGCTGTGCGACGAGCCGCTCTCGAGCCTCGACCTGGCCAACCAGCAGGCGATCACCGAGATCATCGACCGGCAGCGCGCGAGCGGCACGGCCGTGCTCTTCGTCACGCACGACGTGAACCCGATCCTGGATCGCGTGGATCGCATCCTCTACATCGCGGGCGGGCGGTTCACGCTCGGCACCCCGGAGGAGGTGCTGCAGACGCACGTGCTCTCCGATCTGTACGGCGCGCCCGTGCACGTGCTGCGCGCGGGCGACCGGCTCGTCGTCGTCGGCATCCCCGACGCCGATCCGCACCACGCGCACGAGCACGAGCACGACCACGAGGCCCACGCATGATCCGCCCCGCCCTCGAGTGGAGCGACGTGTTCTCGTTCCAGGACTACGGCGCGCTGCTGCAGCTCGTGTCGAACTCGCTCGTCGCCGGCGCGGTGCTCGGCATCGTGGGCGGCCTGATCGGCATCTTCATCATGCAGCGCGACATGGCCTTCGCCGTGCACGGCGTGAGCGAGCTGTCGTTCGCCGGCGCGGCGGCCGCGCTGCTGTTCGGCGGCTCGGTCGTCGCGGGATCGCTGCTCGGCGCCATCGCGGCGGCGCTGCTCATCGGGCTGCTCGGGGCCAGGGCGCGCGACCGCAACTCGATCGTCGGCGTGCTGATGCCGTTCGGGCTGGGCCTGGGCATCCTCTTCCTCTCGCTCTACGAGGGGCGCAGCGCCAACCGGTTCAGCCTGCTCACGGGGCAGATCATCTCGGTCACGACCCCCGACCTCGGCTGGCTCATCGGCATCTCCGCGGCGGTGCTCGTGGCGCTCGTGCTCGTGTGGAACCCGCTGCGCTTCGACTCGCTCGATCCCGATTCCGCCGCCGCGCGGGGCGTGCCGAGCACCGCGATCAGCATGCTGTTCATGCTGCTCATGGGCCTCGTCGTCGCCGTGGCCGTCCACATCATCGGCGCGCTGCTCGTCATGGCGCTGCTCGTCACGCCGGCCGCCGCGGCGATGAAGGTCGTGCACGGCCCGCTCTCGGTGCCGCTTCTGTCGGCGCTGTTCGGGTTCGTATCGGCCGTCGGCGGCATCCTGCTCGCGATCGCGGGCACCCTGCCGGTGAGCCCGTACATCACGACCATCTCGTTCCTCATCTACGCCGTGTGCCGGCTGATCGCGTGGCGGCGGGACCGGGCCCAGCGCTCCCATGCCCAGGCGGCGTCGAGGAGCGCGGCATAGGATCGGCACCATGGCGCAGCGGAACACATGGCAGCGCGAGCGGGTGCGCGACGCGCTGGGCGAGGCCGCCGGCTTCGTGAGCGCGCAGACCCTGCATCAGTCGCTGCGCGAGGCCGAGACGGGCATCGGCCTGGCCACGGTCTACCGCGCCCTCGCGGGCCTGACGGCCGCGGGCGAGGCCGACTCCCTGCAGAGCCCCGACGGCGAGGCGCTCTACCGCGCATGCCGCAGCACCGGCCACCACCACCACCTCATCTGCCGCTCGTGCGGCCGCGCCGTCGAGATCGAGGCGCACGCCGTGGAGCAGTGGGCGCGCGACACCGCCGCCGCGCACGGCTTCACCGAGGCCGAGCACGTCGTCGACATCTTCGGGCTGTGCCAGGAGTGCTCGGCCCGGAAGGCCGCCGCGGGGGCGTGACCCGGGCGGGCCGTCGGCCGGAGCCGCGCACCCGCCGCACAACGAAGGCAGATCGAGCACGATGACCACGATTCAGGCGCCCGTTCGCCGCCGCGCGCGCGTTCTTCCTTCGTTGTGCATCGGCCTCGTCGTCGTGGCGGCGCTGTTCGCGATCGACGCCTTCGCGCCCGCGCTGTTCCCCGCCGACCTGCCCTCGCGCGCGCAGGACGGGCTCACGCTCGCGCTCAGCGTGCTCATCGAGGCCCTGCCGTTCGTGACCCTCGGCGTGGTGCTCTCCATCGCCGTGCAGGTGTGGCTGCCGGACGGCGTGATCGAGCGGATCCTGCCGCGCGCGGGCTGGGCGCGCCGGGCCGTGCTGTCGCTGCTGGGCATGTTCATCCCCGTGTGCGAGTGCGGGAACGTTCCCTTCGCGCGCGGCCTGCTCATGCGCGGCGTCGGACCGAGCGACGCCCTGGCGTTCCTCGTGGCGGCGCCGATCGTCAACCCCATCGTCATCCTCACCACGCACCAGGCCTTCGGCTGGAGCGACGGGATCCTCGTGGCGCGGCTGCTGGGCGGCTACGCGATCGCCAACCTCGTCGCCTGGCTGTACAGCCGCCACCCCGACCCGCAGCGCATGCTCACGGAGCGGTTCGCGCAGACGTGCGAGGTCGTCGCGAACGAGCCCGGATCGCGCGCGCGGCGCAGCATCGCGCAGCTGGTGGTCGAGCTGCGCGCGGTGATGCCGGCCCTCGTCATCGGATCGGCCCTGGCCGGTGCCGTGCAGGTGCTCGTGCCGCGCAACGCGCTCGTCGCGATCGGCTCCAATCCCGTGCTGTCGATCGTCGCCATGATGCTGCTGGCCGTGACCGTGGCGATCTGCTCGAACGTCGACGCGTTCTTCGCGCTGTCGTTCGCGTCGACGTTCTCGCCCGGGTCGCTCGTGGCGTTCCTGCTCGTCGGGCCGATCGTCGACGTCAAGATGCTCGCGCTGATGCGCACGACGTTCACGTGGCGCGTGCTGTCCGGCATCGTCGTCGTCGTGATCCTGTCGGCCTTCGCGATCGGGATCGGGGTGAACCTCCTTGCGTAGCCGCCTCGGATCCCTCGGCACGCGCTGGCTCGGCGTGGGCCTCGCGACGGTGCTCGCCGTCGTCACGATCGGCCTCGCGTGGACCGACCGGCTCGCCCTGTACATCAACCCCGCCCAGACGTGGTTCGCCGTGGGCATGGCCGTGATCGTGCTCATCGGCGCCGTCGCGTCGTTCGCGCTGCCCCTGGGCGCCGAGGCCGACCACGGGCACGACCACGGCGACGACGACCACGCGCACGGCGAGCGGTCGCCGCGCGTCGCGCTCGCCGTCGGCGCGGTGGGCGGCGTGCTCGCGACGGGCGTGGCGGCAGGCGCCATCCTGCTGCCGCCTGCGTCGCTGTCGGTCGACCTGGCGATGGAGCGCGACACCGGCACGGCGCCGCTGTTCGCGGGCGCCGACGACGTCGTGCTCGCGGCCGGCTCGGACACGAGCGGCTTCGGGGTGGGCGACTGGGCGGCGGTGTTCGCGCGCGCGACGAGCCCCGACGCGTTCGACGGCGCCGAGGTGACCCTCACGGGCTTCGTCACGCCCGCGGGCGAGGGGGAGGACGGCATCCGCCTGGGACGCCTCGTCATCACCCACTGCGTCATCGACGCGCAGCCCGCCTCGCTCCCCGTCGCGCCCGTCGGGGGCGAGTTCCCCGTGGGCGGATGGATCGAGGTCGAGGGCGTCGTCTCCGCCACCGCCGAGGGGGAGCTGGTCGTGGAGCCGGCATCGGTGACCGAGGTGCCCGAGCCCGAGGATCCGTATGAGTACTGACCGCATCCCGCGCCGCGCCGCACGCCTGCGGTCCGCGCGGCGCCACTTCGCCGCGGCCTTCGCCGCCGTCGTCGCGGCGCTCGCCGTGCTCGCCGGCGCGGGCGCCGCCGTGAGCCTGTCGCAGGGGCCGCGCGTGAGCGACGCGCAGGTCGATCCGGCCGCCGCCATCGAGGTGGCCGGCGCCCGGGCGATCCTCACCGCCAATCAGGCGCTCGCCCCGATCGATCCCGCCCAGGTGGTCGTGGAACCGGAGGCGGCGCACACCGTCGAGGCGGCCGGCCGTGCCGTGGGCGTGCGCTTCACGGCGCCGCTCGACGCCGACACCGAGTACCGCGTCTCCGTCGAGGGGGTGCGCGGGGTCGGCGGCGGGCCCGCGGCCACGCTCGAGACCACCTTCCGCACGCCGCCCGCCGAGGTGCTCATCCTGGAGCGCAGCGAGGACGGGGACGACACCATCTACCGCGCCGGCCTGGACGGCGAGCGCGTGGCGGTGGTGAGCCACCCCGAGATCGACGACTTCCGTGCCACGAGCGACGCCATCGTCGTGTCGGTGCGGGAGGGCGGTCGCGCGCGGCTGATCGTGACGGATCGGGACGGCGGGAACCCGCGCGACGTCGCGCTGCCGGGCGATGGGATCATCGCGAGCCTGCAGGTGTCCGAGCGGGGCGGCACCATCGGATACACCTACACCGACCTCGACGCCGCCACCGGCATGCAGTCGGTGCTGCACTTGTCGTCGCTGCGCGATCCGGGGGCGGATGCCGTGCCCGTCGAGGTGGGCGACGAGGCTCCGAGCGTGGACCGCTGGCGGTTCGTGCCCGACTCGTCGGCGCTTCTCATGATCGACTTCGACGGCGAGCTCATCCTCGTCGAGCCGGACGGCGCCGATCCGGCCTTCCTCGGCACGGCCGTGACGATCGACGCCGTCACGCGCGGCACCTACACGGCGGTGGTGGAGCGGATCGACGCCGGGCTCGTCACCCTCGACCTGGCCACGGGCGAGGAGACGCCGATCACCGAGGCCGATCCCGAGCCGGGCACGCTCGGCTTCATCGCGCCCCTCCCCGACGGCGACTCGGTGCACCGCTACGCCGTGCTCGGCGACGACGGCCTGCCGGCCGCGGCCTCGATCGCGCACGTGACCGCCGAGGGGCAGGCGCGCGAGCTGCTGCACGTGGCGGCGCCCGACGTCGTGCAGCAGGTGTGCGTCTCGCCGAGCGGCCAGTACGTCGCCGTGCTCGTCGCCCCCGACCTCATCGACAACCCGTACGACATGGCCGCCCAGCCGATGCCCCGCACGCTCGAGACGCGGATCGTCGAGGTCGACTCCGGCGAGCAGGTGGGCGCGCTGCGCGGCTTCGACATCTCGTGGTGCCAGGTGGGGCCCTGGTGAGCGGGCTGCGGCCCGCCACCCGCGACGACCTGCTGCCGCTCGCGGTGGAGGTGGCGCCCCGTCTGCTCGGCGCCGTGCTCACCACGGTGGTCGACGCGGGGTCGGGCCCCGAGACGGTGGCGGTGCGCATCACCGAGGTGGAGGCGTACCACGGCGCCGGATCGGGTGACGTGCCGGATCCCGGATCGCACGCGCGCATGGGGCGCACGGCGCGCAACGCGACGATGTGGGGCGAGCCCGGGCATCTCTACGTGTACCTCAGCCACGGCATCCACTCGTGCGTCAACGTCGTGTGCGGGCCCGCCGGCCGCGGCGACGGCTGCCTGCTGCGCGCCGGTGAGATCGTGCGCGGCGCCGACATCGCCCGCCGCCGCCGGCACGTGCGAGGCGTGGCCAGGACCGATCGCGACCTCGCCCGCGGCCCCGGCCGTCTCGGCGACGCCGTCGGTCTGCGCCACCCCCTGCACGATGGCATCGACGCGGTCGCCGGTGGCGAGCTCGGAGGGGCGGTGGCCCGCCTCGAGCTGCCCGTCACGCCGCTGGCGGAGTACGCCACCGGGCCGCGCGTGGGCGTTGCCGGCATCGCCGGCACGTCTGCCTACCCCTGGCGCTTCTGGATCCCGAACGACCCCACGGTCTCCCCCTTCCGCCCCGGCCGAGGAGCTGTGTGAGGCGGTCGACCCCCCGGTCGAAGCGACCACCGCAACTGCCATGGTCGCTTCGCTCGCACAGTGATCGGTTCGACGTGATCGGTTGCTGAACGGAGCGGCGGAGCCGCGGAGATGAAGCGACCACCGCAACCG
>NZ_JBMDJT010000036.1:0-27703 GCF_057809335.1 Microbacterium sp. FG3
CCGGAGATGAGCTCGCCGACTTTCAGTACGTTCATGCTGGTTCCGAGGACTCCGAGGACCGATATCACGAGTGCGATCGAGAGCCCGATCGTAGTGTTCTTGAGCGCGATGAGCCCGCAGATCACGATGAGCATTCCGAGGAAGGCGGGGATCAGCGCCGTCCAGCTGATGAAGCCGGTCACGGCGTAGGAGATGATTCCGACGGAAATGAGCAGGCCGCCAAATGTGAGCGTTGTACGGGGCATTTTCCTCCAGAGGTGGGTGCGAGAGCGGGGATGAGGGAGTTGCGACGCGCAGGAAGCTAGCTCTCGTTCCGTCTTCGGGAGAGGCTGGCGAGGTACTCGTTGTAAGAGTCGAGTTCGGCGTCCTCGGCTTTCTGTCGCTGTCTCGAGGTGCGCACGTCGCGGGCTCGCCAGCGGGACAGGCAGACGATGAGCACTACGAACATCGGCAGCTCCGCGTAGGTCCATACCAGCGTGCCGGCGATCGCCTGGTCGATGACGGGGTCATGGCTGCCTGTGGGGGTGGCGTATGCGCTGAACAGCGGCGTGGCGGTACGAAGGAGGATGAGGCCGAAAATGGCGTGGATCTGGATCTCGACTGCGATGTCGATGAATCGTGCGGCGAAGGAGGGTTGGCGCGGTAGCGGATCGGAGGACCATAGCGGTGTTGCCGAGACGATGCCGAGGATGAGGATTACGACGAGCAGGACGTCGTGGCCGAAGGGGATGCGCATGATGACGCTGATCGCGTCGGTCAGGTAGAGGACCGGGTACAGCAGTATCGCAATGACGATAGCGACCACAGGGTGCAGTGCCGCGCTCCAGAATCGTGAGCGCAGTCCCCCGTGTGCAGCACGGAGGACGAGACGCCCGAGGCCGGTGTGCGGTGTGCTGCGCAGGAGCAGCAGCCCGGGTGACCCTGCGATGAGGAGCGGCGGAACGACGGTCAGCAGGGTGATCTGCTGGAACACCAGCGCTGTGATGGATTCCGTTGCGAGACGGTTCACACCGAACATCGTGATAGCGAAGATCAGGACGCACCCGATCAGGAACGATGCTGTGCGGGCGATCGCCCAACGGCGCCCGCGTCGCCACATCCAGATCGCTCCTCGCAGGTACAGCGCCGCGAGCAGCAGGGCGGCGATGGCGACGGGTGAGCCGGTGAGGGGTTCGAACGTGACCCACTGGTCGATCGGCGGCATAGCGGATTTCCCTTCATCGAGGCGATCAAACGTCGGCGACTTCGGCCGCGGTGGTGGTGCCGGAGCGGGTCAGGTGAGGCCGGAGTAGGAGTGCAGGCCGGGGAAGTACACGTTGACGACGGTGAAGTTGAACAGCACGGCGGCGAATCCGATGATGCACAGCCAGGCTGAGCGGTTGCCTCGCCAGCCGCGGGTGGCGCGGGCGTGGATGTACCCGGCGTAGAGCACCCAGATCACGAATGTCCAGACCTCCTTGGTGTCGAAGCCCCAGTACCGTCCCCAGGAGTCGTTCGCCCAGATCGCTCCGGCGATCAGAGTGAAGGTCCAGAACATGAAGCCGACGATCACGAACCGATAGGCGAGCGTCTCGAGCACCTCGCCGGAGGGCAGGGTACGCAGGAACCCGCCGCGTTGCCCTGCGGATTCAGGGGAAATGCTCGCGCGACGTTCACGGCGGGATTGCAGCAGCTGCGTGACGGAGAGACCGCAAGCGAGGGCGAACAGGGCGGTGGCGAGGGAGGCAACGAAGACGTGAATGACGAGCCAGATGCTCTTGAGCGGGTCCATCAGCGGGACGACCTCGACGTAGAAGCTGAGCGTGGCACCGCCCAACAGCAGCACGATCATGCCCACCAGGAACGCGCCGAGAAATCGCAGGTCATACCGCCGGAGGGCGAGGAGGTAGACGGCGACGATCAGGACCGTCCCAGTGAGCGCGAACTCGTACATGTTCGCCCAGGGAACCCGCTCTGCGGCGATGCCGCGCGCGATGGTCCCGGCGAGCTGGAAGAGGAAGGCGAGCACGGTGAGCGCCGTGCCGATCCTCGCCCACAGCAACCGCGGGCGTTGTGCGGGCGGGACGTGGATGTCGTCCGGCCGCGCCTGTGCGGGCAGAGCCGGAGCATTCGGAGACCCCTGGTCAACGGCGCCGACAAGGGTCGGCGTGCGCTGCTGCTCCAGAGCCGGGTTCGTGCGGGCGGAGCGCTGTGCGAGATCGACCGTGTAAGCGACGAACGCCAGCGCGTAGGTGGCGATGGCTGTCCACACCAGCAGCAGTGAGATGCCATCGAGGGAGAGCGTTTCTGTTCCGGGCATGGTGAGCTCCTTCATACGGACGAGCGATTGCGGATGCGGTGGAGGATCCCGAGCGCGGTCAAGACACCGAGAGCGCCGACCGGGACCAGCACACTGATCCAGGGTCCGAGAATCGTGGCAGGTGTGAGGCCGGTACGCAGGGGGACGGTGGTGATCGCTGCGGAGGCGGTGTCGACGGGGATGGTGGCGACGGTTGTCCCATCGGGGGCGATCACCTGGCTGGTGCCGGTCGTGGAGACGTTGACGATGGCGCGGCCGGTCTCGATCGCGCGCATGCGGGCGAAGGCGAGTTGCTGCAGGTTCTCCGCGGTGCCGCGGAAGTCGGCGTTGTTGGTCTGGAAGACGTACAGCTGGGCCCCCTCGCGTGCGCCGTCCCATATGACCTGGTCGTAGATCACATCGAAGCAGATCGCCAACCCGACTCCGACGTCATCGACAGTGACCAGCGGCGGGAGTGCGCCCGGGGTGTACTCGCGTTGGATCAGTCCGACAAGGTCCGGGACGATCATCTCGTATAGCCAGCGATCGGGGACGTACTCCCCGAACGGGACGGGGTTGATCTTGTCGTGCCGCTGGCGTTCATCAGGCTGCGTGGTCCAGAGCAGGGACGAGTTGAACACATCCCCTCCCCGCGCGGTCGCGGCGTTCATCAGTAGCGGGGCGTCGGCTTCGCGGACGATGCGGTCGAGCGTGGCAGCGGTGGCGGTATCGGCGAGAGGATCATCGTCCACTCCCCCTTCGGGCCAGGCCAGGAGATCCATCGGTTGTCCAAGCAGCGGAGCGGTCGCCTGCGCCTGTGCGGCGAGCACATCACCAGGTTCTCGGGTGTCGAAGTATGCCGCCGGGCCGTTGCCTTGCACCCACCCGACCTCGAACGTGCCCGCGGGCGAGGTCGGGAACTGCGGGGCGAGGAGCAGGAGAGCCATGACAGCGGCGGCCGGAAGGGTGCCGCGCAGGAATCTGAGCCCGCCGGCGCGCGCCCACTGCACGACGCCGGCGCACATCGCGACGAACAGGAAGGAGAGCCCTGTTACGCCCGTCCAGGAGGCGACTTCCGCCATCGGGCTCTCGACGAGCGTCATCCCGATGCGCGCCCAGGGGAACCCGGAGTACGGCCACGAACCGAGAACGACTTCCCTGCCCGCCCACAGGCCGCCAACTAGCAGGGGGATCCCGACCAGCTGCGCTGCACCCCGATGTGGGAGTCGTGCCGCCCACCGGTAGGCGAGGGCGATCAGGACGGCACCGATGCTGAACAGGATCGTCTCCAGACCGGCAAGAGCAATCCACGGAACAGGACCAAGAAACTCTCCCACCCAGATCAGATGGGTGAAGAAGAACACTCCCCCGAAGCCGGCGCCGACCAGCGCTGCCCCGCCGATGCTCCGGCCGACGAGGGTGATCAACGCCAGGGTCACGCCAAGCAGAGCCAGCGGCCACCACCCCACCGGCGGCGAGGCCAGGCTCAGCGCGAGCCCTCCGATGAGCGCGGCGGGAATCGCTGCCCAGAGCGGCAGCCCGCTCGACGAGGAAGAGACGTCGGCGGTGGGCACGGCACCGGCCGCGGGTGTCAGGGACAGTTGCATCGGTCAGGTGTCCTTCTTGCGGAGGGCATCGAGGTAGGCGTTGTAGGCGTCGAGCTCGGGATCGCCATGGGTATCGGCGTACGTGTCGGCCTTGGCGGCACGGGTGGTGTCGTCACGGAACCACCGGTGCATGACGTAGAGGAGCATCACCACGGTGGGTCCTTCCCCGTAGGACCAGGCCAAGCCTCCGGCGAGCCACTGATCGTCCAGCGGGTCGATGCCCAGCGACCTCGTGGGGCCGGCGAAGTGCTCGACGAATAGCGTCGGGCTCATCATCAGGAACACGCCGAAGAAGGCGTGGAGGGCGGCTTCGGCGAACAGGTCCATCGCTCGGCCGGGGTACGTCATCCGCACGGGGAGCGGGTCGTGGGACAGGATCGGGATGGTGAACAGCACGCCGGCTGCGAGGAACGCGATCTCCAGCAGCGGATGCCCGCCCGGGGTCTGCAGGATCGGGTCGGCGAGACCTCCGAGGTAGAGGCCGTAGAACGATATCAGGAATAGCGGCATCGCGACCCAGGGGCTCAGTGCCCATCGTGCGATGCGACTGCGCAGCCCGGCCAGAGCGAGACGGAGGATCACTCGCCCGAACCCGCGATGCGGGGTGGCGCGCAGCAGCAGAGTGCCCGGAGAGCCGAGCACGAGCAGCGGCGGGATGGCCATTAGCAGGGTGAGCTGCTGGAACATGAAGACCGAGAACAGCAGGTACCCGTACCCCTCCACCGCCAGGCCGGTCACGGCGACCAGGACGATGCATCCGAGGAGGAAACACACCGTCCGGGTCACCGACCATCCTCGTCGCTGCCGCCAGAGCCGGATGGCACCGGCCAAGTACAGCACGGCCATGAGCAGGCCGAGCGCCGGCAGCACCGGAGCCGGCGGCAGGATTGGCGTGAGAAACGCCCCCAGCGTCGGCGGTGTGTCGGGAATCCAGTCGTTCATGGTGTGTCATCGGTCGGGGGGGTTCAAGAGTCGATCTCGACGCGGGAGCGGTCGGTGGCTGGGAGTGTCGTGCCGTCAACGGGGCATCTCATCGGTTCTCTCCCGTCTTCGGGGATGAGTCGGAGGTGCCCGTGAGCGCCGCCGTGTGGGCGTCGGCGATGTCGACGACGGCTTTGCGGAGGGTGGGGTCTTCGCCGCGGGCCAGTCCCGCGTACTCGAGGCGGACACCGTCGTCGGTCGGGTGTGCTTTGATCCAGATGCGGCGTCGGGGCACGAAGAGCCCGGCGAAGAGGCCGAGCATCGCGAAGATTGAGAAGGCCAGCACCCATCCGGCGGTCGGGTCGCGCTGGATCTGCAGCGACGCGAATCGCTTGACCGGGTCCTCAGGCGACGCGATCTCCCAGGTGACGGTGCCCCACCCGTTCGGCAGGTCGGCGGTCTCCCCCGGGGTCAGCTCGATGGAGTCCACTCCCGTCGTGCCACCGGTGAGCTGGGTGAGCCCGCCGGTTTCGAGAGTGTATACCGATCGCGGAGTGCCATCGTCGATACCGAGATCGCCGCTGTACACGTTGAAGGTGAGCAGCGGGTTGATGACGTCGCCGTAGATGGAGGTGTAAGCGCCGGAGTCCAGCACACCTGCAGTGGGATAGAAGAACCCCGTCAGACCGACCTGCTCGGGCAGCCCGTCGGGGATCTTGATGATCCCAAGGGAGGTCATGTTCGAGTCCTGCGGGAGGAACGGCTGCGACTCGGTGTACACAAGTTCTCCGGCCGCATCGCGTACGGTGATCGTGGGGGCGTAGCCATTGCCCAGCAGATGGATGCGGTCGCCGGCGACGGAGATGGGATAGTTCACGATCACACTCTCGGCCCGGTCCTGCTCACCGGGGATGCGGACTGTGACGTCGGCGGAGAAGTCTCCCGCCTGCCCAGCCCCCGGCGTGCCAGGAGGCTGATATGTGACCTGGAACTCGTCAAGGGTGAGCGAGTACGGGGCGAGGCCGGTGCCGTCGATGAACCGGCCGGCATCGAACGAGGAGTAGTCGCTGAGAGCGTTGACGAAGGTGGTGCCCTCGACGACGACACGCTGGCCTGTGTAGGAGAAGCCGCCTCCGAGGCCGACGGAGACGAGCACGCCGATCAGCGCGGTGTGGAAGACGAGGTTGCCGGTCTCGCGCAGGTATCCGCGCTCGGCGGACACAGAGAGCGTCCCGCGGCCGTCGTAGCGGTGCACCCGATAGCCGGTGCGCCGCAGCTGCCTCTCAGCGGCATCGACCGCCTCGCGTGCCCGTTCCGCAGGATCGGTGGCCGAAACTGTGCGCTCGTCATAGTCGGCGAGCCGGGACAGGCGCGCCGGCGTGCGGGGAGGCTGGGATCGGAGGGCCTTGTAGTGGTGTTTCGTGCGCGGGGTTACGCATCCGATCAGCGACGTGAACAGCAGCAGGTAGATCGCCGAGAACCATGGCGACAGGTACACGTCGAACAGCCCTATGGCATCCACGATCGGATAGGCCTCGGGGTTCTCGCGCTGCCACTGGATCACCCCGTTGGGGTCAGCGCTGCGCTGCGGGAACAGCGATCCGGGCACGGCGGCGATCGCCAGCAGCAGCAACAACACCAGGGCGGTGCGCATGCTGGTCAGCTGACGCCACGCCCATCTCGCCCACCCCATGATCCCTAACGTCGGCTGGGCGATGGCAGAGTCGTTGCCGTCGGCGTGGTCGTCGGGTCGCAGGGGGTCGACGGGCGCGTCGGTGATGGTCTCAGAGTGGGAGGGGGACATTGATCACCACCTGCTGGAGGGCGGACATCATGACAGTCCACAGCCCGGTCACCATCAGGATGCCGAGGAGGACGAGCATTCCCCCGCCGACGATGTTCAGGGTGCG
Organism: Microbacterium sp. FG3; assembly: GCF_057809335.1. Classification (NCBI taxonomy): domain Bacteria; kingdom Bacillati; phylum Actinomycetota; class Actinomycetes; order Micrococcales; family Microbacteriaceae; genus Microbacterium; species Microbacterium sp. FG3. Next base: position 6,717 of record NZ_JBMDJT010000036.1, read on the forward strand.
GATGTGGCCGCGCAGGAATGCGACCGACCGGGATGCCCATCCCCATCCGAGAGCGAGCGCGAGGAAAGGCAGGCCGAGCCCGAGCGAGTAGGCCAGGCCCAGGAGGCCCGCCCGGGCTGGGTCGCCGAGGTTCCAGGAGACCGACAGGATCGCGGCGAGCGTCGGGCCGATGCACGGTGTCCACCCGACGCCGAGGGCGAACCCGAGCAGCGGTGCGCCGAGCAGCCCAGCACGGGTCTGCAGGCGTGGGCGGAGGGTGCGCTGCGCGATCCCGAATAACCCGATGAATACCAGGCCGAGGATGATCACTACGACACCGAACACACGGGTCAGGACGTTCGCATATTGCAGCAGCAACAACCCGAACGTCCCGCCCAGGATCGTCACGGTAACGAACACGACAGTGAACCCGGCTATGAACAGGAACACGCCCAGCAGCAGCCGCATGCGCTCCGCCGTCGCCGCGCCGGTCGACCCGCGTGCGGCGGTGCCGCTCGAGGTGCCGCCGAGGTACCCGAGGTATCCGGGCACCAGAGGCAGCACGCACGGGGAGACGAAGGAGATCAGGCCCGCAAGGGTCGCGATCGGGACCGCGACCCACAGGGCGCCGTCTGCGACGAGATCTCCCGGGTTCATGGTGATTCCCCAAGGACGTCGCGGACGAGGGTGGACAGGATGGATGCGCTCTGCAGCTGCCCGATGATCCGCGCAGCGACCCGCCCCTCCCGGTCGACCACGAGCGTCGTCGGAGTCGCCTGGATCGGGGTGACCTGCGCGAACGCCAACTTGACCTTGCCGTCATTGACGTCGATCACGCTGGGGTAGGTGACGTTGTTGTCCCTGGCGAAGGAGAGCGCTGTGGCGGGCTGGTCGTAGGTGTTCACGCCAAGGAAGGACACGCCCTGGTCCTGGTACTCCTGCCACACCTCCTCCAGCATCGGCGCTTCGACGATGCACGGTCCGCAGGCGGCGTACCAGAAGTTCACGACCAGCACCTCGCCTCGGTAGTCGTCGCCGGAGACTGTCTCCCCGGTCTCGGTGACACCCTCGAAGGCCACCGGGTCGCCCCGCTCTCCCGCTGCGATCTCCTGCACCTGGAAGTCCCCAGAGATGTACCCCTTCTCATCCCCCTCCTGGTACTGCTGCGCCAGGGAGTCGTTCGCGGCGCACCCCGTCAGAGCGATGGCACCCAGGAGTACCGCGACGACAGCGACCATGATCCGGCAGGTCATGGTCGACGCACCTTGATCAGTGCCCCCGCGACCAGAAAAACGATGGCCGCAGCCGGCTGCGCCGCCGCCCAGACCGGACCTGTGAACGGGAAGGGCACGACCGGGTTCCACAGCACGAGGACCGCGACGAACACAGGAATCCACCACCATTGGCGTGCCTGCCCCGCGAACCAGGCCACGATCGCTGCGAGGATCGCTGTCACGAACAGCACCACCTGGAACAGACCGCCGTTCGTCCACAGCGGAGCGGTGAACAGCACGGCCGCAGCCAACAGTCCCGGTGCCAGAGCATTGCGCTGGAAGGTGGACGGGGTGCGTTGCTTCGCGCTCATGCGGCACCTGCTTCCACTCGTGCCGAGCGAGCCGGCTCGACCGTGCGCCGTCGGGTCCAGGTCACCCCGAGAAGGAGGACGACGCCGATACCGAGGGCGATGTCGGCGAGGTTCCCGATGAACAGGTTCCCGTAGGCGAGGAAGTCGGTCACATGCCCGACGCCGAACCCGGGTGGTGAGAACAGCCGGTCGATCAAGTTCCCTAGTGCGCCGCCCAGGATGAACCCGAACGCCACCGCGAACTCTGCCGTGCGTGCACGGCTCGCCGCGAGAAACACCCAGACCACCGCTCCGACTCCGACCAGGGTGATCACGCCAGTAAACCCGGACCCGAGGGAGAGGATCGCACCCGGATTGAACGCGAGCTGGAGGCCGAACAGGTCACCCAGGAGCGGGATACGAGTCTCCTCGCTCAGCGTCGCGAGAGCAGCCGCCTTCGTGGCCTGATCGATCACCACGATCCCCGCCGCCACAAGGGCAGTCACCGCGAGATATCGCGCCCGGTTAGGACTCATCAGTGTTCTCCTTTCCCTGCTGTGCCGCACGATCACGACGGCGCCGGTTACGACCGGCCATGACCATCAGCAGTGCTGAGCTGCCCAGGAGGGCAACTCCCCCGGTGATGACCAGAATGGGGAGGGCCGCGAGATCCGCGCTCGGTTGGCTGTGGATGTCTCCGTTCCCGGACGCAGCACTCGGCGTCGCGGTCTCCGTACCCTCCTCCGATGGAGAAGGGCTACTCACCGGCGTGGGACTACTCGTGGGGGTGGGGCTGCTCGTCAGCGTCCCCGTCGGCTCCACCATGAACGTGTACTCGTCGCTGATCGGATGCCCGTCGCTGGACACCACCCGCCACCTCACCGTGACCTCGCCGACGACCGACCCGTCGGACAGGTCCTGTGTGACCGTCGCCTCGAGGACCTCGGGGGCGCCGTTGGCGAGGTTGCTGCCATCTTCCGCGAGGACCTCGATCACCGTCGCACCCTCAAGCCCCTGCGGCTCACCTGTGAAAGTGAGGGAGATCTCCGCCGGGACACCAGGTGTGGTTGCGGAGGCTTCGGGGTAGGTGGAGAGCAGTTCGTCGTGAGCGGCGGCGGGACTCGCCGTGCCGAACACGGTTCCGCCGATGATCAGCAGGGCAGACAAGCTAGCAAACGCGGCGAAGCCACGGCCGCGCCTATCCGACGTTCGAGAGGTCGAAAGCCCTCGACGGTGGATGGATCTCATGGATTCTGCTTTCTTCATGGGCGTTCGATGATGCGAAGGGCGATGGTCGTGGCATCCCGCCGGACCCCTGAGATGGTGTCCGAGCCCCCACCGCCGTACTGGGGGATCCCGGCGACGAACAATCCCGGCAGCCCGGTCATCGTCCGCTGGGGAGAATCGGTCCGGGCGTCATCCGGTAGCCAGTCGTCACCAGGGTCGAATCCGGTCGCGAGAATCACGGACCCCGGCGTTGCCACTGTTCCGTCGACGAAGGTGACAGCGCTCCTCCCCGCCTTTGCCACTGCAGGGCAGATGCTGACGCCAACATCACGCAATTGTTCGTAGCTGTCCCCGAATACCGGCTCCGGTCGCGACCCCCGGGCAAAGAGTTGCCTGCGCAGGTACCGCGATGCCTGCTGGTGCCTACGAGCCGTGCGAACAGCCAAGGTCACCGCATGCGACGGTGCGAGTTCACGGGCCAACTGCACACCACTGTTCCCGCCGCCGACGATGAGCACATCGTCCGTGGGAATCTGCAGCGGATACAGATATTCGCTGCTGTGCAGCACAACCCCGGGCACCTGAAGCTCCGCCGCCCATGTCGGGGTGCGCGGATGTGTGGCGGCACCCGTTGCGCACACGACGTTTCGGGTCTGCACCTCGCCTTCCGTGGTCGACAGGTGCAAGACCGAGCCGGACCCGCGCCGCTCCACACCTGTCGCCCGGACACCCCAGAGGGTCTTCACGCCGAGATCGCCCTCGACATCGCTGAGGTATTCGATCATCTCGTCGGCACGCGGCCGACGTCGCTGATCGCCCGGAAAGGGCAGGCCCGGCAGAGCGCTGTGAGAGGCGTGGCTAAGAAGCACCATCGAGTGCCACCGGGAAGCCCAGCTGCGCACGCCTGGTGGAGCTTCGTCGATCACGACGAAATCCTGCTGGGGCTGCAGCCCTTTCGTGATCAGGGCGGCCGCCACGGCGAGACCGGCCTGACCGCTGCCGACGATGATCACTCGTCTATGCGACAGTCCTGTCCGCATTACTCGCCACCGTTCACCGCTGCTTCAATGGCATTCTCGAGATCGTCCAGCTGCTGCAAATCGACCTGCTCACCCTCGAGGAAGAATGTCGGCGTGCTATTGACGCCGAGCTCCTGCCCCGCGTTGAAGTCGAACTCGACACGTTCCAATGTGGCGGGATCCGCGATGGCAGCGTCGTACGCAGCCATGTCCAGGCCGATCTCCTCAGCGAAACCCCGAAAGAGATCAGCACGGGATTCCTGAGCCTCGCCCCACTCCGTCTGCGTCTCGAACAGTCGGCTGTACATCTCCTCCAGCCGATCCTGCTGGGCAGCAGCCTCCGCGGCCAACGCCGCGTTCTGTGAGTTGAAATGCCCGGGAAGCGGGAAGTACCGCACCACGTAGGTGATCTCCCCCGCGTACTTGACCCGCAATTCCTCCACGATCGGGTAGAACATCCCGCAGGCCTCGCACTCGAAATCGAGGAACTCCACGACCTCGACAGCACCCTCCCCACCGTCGTCGAGGATGTGCGAACTAGCGTCAACAACCGCGGGAGGCGGGGCTGTCTGCCCGTCCGGTATCTCGGCTGAAGGGGCGGTCGGGCCTTGGCTGTTGATCACCACATAGATGATCGCGGCCACGACAAGGGCGACGACGATCCCCGCGCTAATCAGGATCGGCCGCCAGTTGAAAGCGGGATCGCGCGGCTTTCCAGAAGGGTTCATCCAGTACTCCAAACAAGAACAATCGGCATGGAACAGGCACCGGGCAGGTACCCGGGTGCACGGAGCCGTCCACACGAGACGGCATGCCAAATATCAGGTTCGGGAAAGACCCAACTGTGCCAGCGACAATGTGCCGGCCCGAGCAACGATGATGCGCACCGGGACGAGTGAGAGTGCCATCCATCGAGGGGCGAGATATGCGACCCCCCGGTGGCGCGAAACCATCCGAGCAAAGATCACGAGGACAAGTCCGCACAACATGCCGAGGGCGCACAGCGCTGCCCCGACGAGGACCCCCGCCATCGAGGCATCGGCGGCTTCCAGGTGCTCGTCGACGGTACTCCCGGTCTCTCCCGAAGCAACGTGCGGATCGAGGAGTGTGCTCGCCACGAGTAGTGAAGACGAGGCCCCTTCACTCTCGGAATGCGATGCACCCGCTGCCCCCAGAAGCAGGAGGAGAGCCAAGCCGACTGCCGTAATGATCCTCGTTATCAGAAGCTGCTCACTGAGCACCCTTGAGGGTTGCACTTGAGCCGAGGAGATCATCTCCCCAAGGGTACCGTGCCGACCTTCTGAGTCTCCTCCATGTACGCGGATCCAGCTCTCTAAGCAGATGCTGTGAAAGCGCATCCCAATTTGACCTAAGCGAATCGGACTATCTACCGTTACAGATCAGTAACGATCGGGTCTGCGATCGAGATAAGTATTCTGCTCTACCGGAAGGATCACGATCATTTCTGGGTTACCCGAGCGCGCATCCGAAAAGGCGACGACGACGTCGACAGACCCCGGCTTCCCCGATCGCCCCCTCCTTCGTCGCGATCTCCGCGGCCAAGGCCGCCCGGTGTCACAGGAAGCTCCGACGACCCGCCATGCCCCCGTCATCCCGCGGCACGGAACTGAAGCCCCCGTACAGGCAGTGTCTGCGACACCTCCCCACCGCCCGCGCGCCCGGAGCTCGTGGGCTCGAGCGAAGGCACTCGGAGCCGTCCTCGCCGTCAGCGTGTTGATCACCGGCGCCGCCCTTCCGGGAATATCCGACGCAGAACCGGAGCAGGTAGAGGCCGCGGCCACCGTTGACGCACAGTCCTACACCGCAGGCGAAAACATCCGGGTCGAGGTCTTGCCTCGCGGGGACTTCTCCGCAACGACAGAGAAGGAGATCGCCGCGTCGCGCGCGCAGGCGATCGCTGCCGCCGTCGCATCTGGCCGGCCCCTCTCGACAGCTGTGAACCTGCCAACAGCTCAACAGGTTCTCATGCCGTTACCCTCCGGAACCTACTCGGTCAGCGACGGGTTCGGTGCCTCTCGTCCGGGTCGCTCGCACATGGGTCAAGATCTCGCGGCGTCAGTCGGGACGCCCATCTATGCGGCTGTCGAAGGCTGTGTTTCGCTCTCAACCGAGAGCAACAGTGGCTACGGCGTGAGCATTCAGGTCGAGAGCCTGTTCAACGGAGAGACAGTCAGCACCCTCTACTCACATCTGAACGGCGGGACCCGCGCGGTAGAAGTCGGGGACTGCGTCGCTCCCGGCCAGTATCTCGGCGACGTCGGCTCCACCGGCTACGTCTTCGGATCCTGCCTGCATTTCGAGGTCGACATCAACGGTCGCCCCATCGATCCCATGCCGTGGCTCAGGAAGAACGTGCAGTGAGATCAGTTCAGCTCCGGAAAAGGGGCTGAACAATCATCGACCTGCTGAGGCCGAACAGCGCGCCGACGCCCGTGGGGAGAAAGGATGGTCCGCCCGGGGCATACCTCCTCAGCGGCCGCAGCACACTACTGGGCCACTCCGCATCTCGTACACTCGCGGCGTGGGCTATGTCGGTGAGCCCGAAGCCAACGTCTCGCAGAACCCAGGGCAGTGCACAGCAGGATGCGGGACACTATCGGGATATGGAACGCTTCTGGTGCCGCAATTCAGGTGGTGGCCTTCATGTTTTCTCGGCTGGGACGACCCCGCAAAGGAGAAAACCGTCTGGGACTCTGCCTCACCGCGCTACGCCCCTATCTGAACTGACCGAACATACCCCACCTGAGCAGACGTATCAACGGGCAACTCTTCATCGCCCAACAGAAAGTGAGCACACCATGACCAGAGAACGTACCGCGACCGATTCATTCGCTGACATCAGAGAACTGTTCGAGAGCAAGCTCGACGGCAACCAAGAGCTGGGCGCGTCGATCGCGCTCGATATCGACGGCCAGCGGGTTTTCGGTTTCTGGCGCGGCTACCGCAATCCCGAGCGGATCAACCCCTGGACTCGCGACACCATCATGAACGCCTTCTCGACTACCAAGCTCGCCACTGCCCTGACAGTGCTCGCGCTCACCGACCGCTGACAGCGCGCCGTGCGCCGCTTCGCGGCTACGCGAGAGGACTCATTCGAGGCCAGGCATGACCTGCCGCTCCCTCCGCCGCTCGGGGTCACGCTCTCCTACCCAGCGATCCAGATACCAGGTGACATCGCGGCCATCGAGATGGTGCGCACGATTCCGTCAAGCCGTACCGTTTTCCGGCATGTGAAGGTGATCAATGTCGTCGAGGGCTCTTGCGCCTTCGAGACCGCAGAGAGCATGCACATCCTGCGCCCGGGCATGTCGCTGGCACTCGGCACCGGCAAGTGGTGCCGAGTTTGGCCAGCACCCACAGCACGAATCTGGGCCATCAATGCGATCCTCGACGCCCCCGGTGCCGTCATCACCACCTCCACCCGGCCGGACAATCTCACCGCGACGCTGAAGACACGTCAACGCGTCGGACCCGTCGCGGTGTTCGATCCGCAGCGCCTCGCCGACGGGCTTCCCGCGGGGATGAAGTGGTCTCCGGTGCGGGGATGCGAAGACCCTCTGACGGCGATGATCCGGGCCACTGGACTTGCGACGGCTACGAACTTCGGGTCCGTGTCCGGCGGTGACTTCTGGCAGGGGAAGACCGCGGCCGCCATCCAAGGGCTCCTCCATGCTGCGGCGCTGGATGGACGGGACGCGGCGACGCTGTATCAGTGGGCGTTGAACCCGACTGCTGCAGCGGATGCGGTACGGGTCCTGCAGTCCCACCCGCAGGCGGCGCCCGGCTGGGCGGACTCGCTCGACGCGATGCTGCAAGCAGACCCCAAGACGCGCGACTCGATCTGGCAGGGCGTCTCCCTCGCGTTCAGCGCATTCGCCGATCCGCGGGTGCTGGCGGCGGTGACACCGGGTCCGCGGGACCGGTTCGACCCGGAGACGTTCATCCGGTCTCGCGGCACTCTCTATCTCCTCGCCACCGGTGCCGGCGCGGGGGCATCTTCGGCGTTGGTGGCGGCATTCATCGAGGACCTGGTGGAGACCGCCCGGAAGATCGCCGCGACCTCTGCCGGTACGCGGTTGGACCCGCCGATGCTTCTCGCCCTCGACGAGATCGGCAACCTCGCGCCGTTGCCGTCCTTGCCCACGCTCATGGCGGAAGGCGGCGGCACGGGCATCACCACTCTGCCGGTGCTGCAATCGCTCGCCCAGGCGCGGGAGAAGTGGGGGGAGAACAACGCCAACGCGCTGTGGGACGCGTCGATCGTGAAGGTCATCCTCGGCGGCGCGTCGAACTCGCGAGACTTGCAGGACCTCTCGGCGCTGATCGGAGAGCGAGACGAGATCACCGACTCGGTCACCATCGGCGAGCAAGGACACCGGTCCGCGCAACGTTCGATCCGGCGGGTCGCGATCATGCCCCCGGACGTGATCCGCACCCTGCCGTTCGGGATCGGGGTGGTGATGCTCCGCACCGCCCGGCCCATCATTACTGATCTGCGCGCCTGGCCGACACGCAAAGATGCTGCTCAACTGAGCCACGACCGGAAGGAGATCGAGAAGCTCCTGCGCCGATCCTGACTCGGCGCGGGCTCGCGCCTGGGTCTGGACCACGCACCTGTCTGGTGTCTCCGCTGTACCGCGGGACACCAGACAGTTCGTTGTTATCAGGAAGGACCTCAGTTCTCATGGCGATCAAGACCTCGCAGGCGATCAACGGCTTCATCTCCGCCGACCCCCGCCTCACCTTCTCCGAATCCGGGCAGGCACGCTTCTACGCGCGCGTCGGCATCAACCACTACGAGCCCCAGCAGGACGGGTCGTTTCGCAAGCTCGACCCGACCTATCACGACCTGATCCAGTTCGGGAAGTCCGCCGAGATGTCGGCAGACCGGTACGTCAAGGGCGACGAGATCGTCGCTCAGGGCTACACCCGCGAGTACACCCGCGACGTCAACGGCGAGGAGCGCACCGACGAGCAGTTCGTCGCCAAGCGCATCGCTCCCGATCCGAACATCACCGACTTCACGATCGACCGGCGGCCCGCCGCCGAGCGTCAGGTGGAACGCGAAGCGGAACGTGAGGTCGAGCGTGAGGAGCCCGACCGAGCAGCACAGCTCGGCTCGCCCACTCCGACCGCGTCGCGGGAGACGGAAGCACCCGCGATGGAAGCCGTCGGCCGGTAACGACTCAGGAGGACAGCGACGTGGCCGACACGGACCCGACCCACGACCCCGAACCGGGCGACCCGGATGTGGACTTCGAGCCCGAGACCGACGAGCCCGACATCGAGGACTCCGGCGACGGTCCCGACGAGGGCGAGACCGGGGAGGGCGGCAGCCCGGCAGGCACGGGCGGGAGCGATGATCTCCCGCCCGTGCCTCGTCCGATCAACTGGCGCACCCTGTCTTCCGACGACGCCGAACATGAGTGGCTCGACCTCAACGAGTGGGTGAACTGGCTACGACACGAGTTCGCCCTTCCCGCCCAGATCATTCCGCCGATGTGGCACCGTCATCGCGAGCTCGTCTGGGAGCTCTCCGCGCTCTACACCCGGTGGCTGGGCTGTTACGACCCTGAGCAGGACGCCGCCGGCCCCATCTCGTTCATGACCGACTTCGCCGCCGCGCGCACCAGGCTCCGCGAGTGGGTGCAGATCGCCGGCACCCGGCTCGATCGCGACCGTCCCTCCCGGCAGACGGTGTGGCCCGGCGAAGATCCGATCTCGGCAGGCGAAGAGACCCCGATCACCGATCGGGACGAGGACTTCGTCGACTTCGTCGTCGAGGACGTCACCCGTCGCGCGGAGGCGGAGGCCGCGTTCCTGCGCGGCGAGCCGTAGAGCATGTCCCCAGGAGCACATGGATGTGGGCGGGTCCTTTCGGACTCGCCCACATCCATGCGCTCACTTCGCGGATGGCATCTCGATGAGCAACTTCTCGCGAAGCTCGTCCGCGTCGACCCGAATCAGTCGGCCCACCCGGTAGCCGTGCACGGTGCCATCCGAAATGCGGCGACGCAGCGTCTTGATGGACACTCCGTACGTCTCAGCGGCAACCGCCAACGAGACCAGCGTGAGCGCCGAGGACTGTGAACGATCATGAACGGCCACGGGCCTACCTCCCTTGTTGATGAACTCTTTCCCCACATAGGTGTCCATGGCTGTCCCACGGCGACTCTCACACCTTCCTCGTCGCGTTGATCTGTTCCGCGACACGATCGCTCATGCGATCGGCGAGCTCGCGATCGCGGGCCATCGTGGCGTGCTGGTAGCGGAGGACGACTCGGATGTCGGCGTGTCCGCCGCGGCGCATCAGCTCTGCGAGCGTGGCGCCTTCCTGGGCGAAGATCGTCAGGCCCGTGTGACGGAGGTCGTGGAAGCGGAATCGCGGCCGGAGATCCGCGACACCGTCTCGAGCATCCGCCCAGACGTATCCCCAGCGCGTGTTCGACAGCGGGACGCTGCCGCGGATGTTCGTCGGGATCAGTGGCGCCTTGGCTTCGGTCGCCACGTTGTCCCGCAAGTGGTCTCTGAGCCGGTCGATCATGAGCTTCGGGATGCTGAGCGTCCGCCTTCCCGCGTCGCTCTTCAACCGCTCCGAGTAGTCGCCGGTGTTCGCGTTCAGTTGCCGGCGCACATGCAGGGTCGCGGTAGCGTCGTCGTGCCACTCGATGTCCCTGCGCTGCAGCCCCAGGCACTCTCCGCGGCGCAGCTGGCACCATGCGGCGAAGAGCACCATGATCGCCCAGTGATCCGGCGTCGCCGCATACAGGGCCTCGACCTGTTCCGGGCTCGCGACATCTTCGTCCTCGTCGTGGTCGGCATCGTGCCGCACAGCCTCCTGCTTCGGGATCGAGATGTTCGGCGCAGCCGGGATGATCCCCTCGCGGGCTGCCTGACGCAAGATCATCATGAGCACGATCAGCACCGGTCGCGTGATGCCGTTGAACTTCGACTTCGGATTCAACGGCGAGGGGATCGCGTCGAGGCGATCGGTCATCTCTCGGATGCGCGCCTCGTCGATCTGCCGTACCGGTGTGTCTTCGAACTCCGGGACGAGGTAGCCGTCGACCTTGCTCTTGTAGGAGCGCACAGTGGCGATGGCGCGTTTCCTCCCGCTGCGGTTCGGCTGCGTGCGGATCAAGGCAACCCACCGGTCCGCGTACTCGGAGAATCCGATGGATCGCGCCTTCTCCGCTTCCGCCACCACACGGCGGCGAGCGGCGACCACCGAAGGCGGCTCCCACTGCTGACGGGCGATCTTCGTGTGGACGCTGGCGAGCCACGCACGCGCGTCGGTCTTCGTGAGGAACGTCAGCGGCTTGTCGTCCTCTGTCCGGGCGGTGTACATCTCACCGTCGGGTGCGGGGTAGCGGGCCTGCCACCGGCCGGAGGGGAGCTTGCGAAGGCTCCCCCAGCTCTCACGCCTGACTGCTGCTGTCTCCCGGGTCTTGGTGGCGCTCATCGTGTCCTCCGCTGGTCTCGAGCGTACTCACGCGAACCGTCGTGCCACTCCGTGCCACAAGAGGCCAGGAATCCCCAAAACTGGCTTCCCACCTGGCCTTTCTTGTCGCACTTGACATGCCCTATGGCACGCTGTGGCACGAGGTCGGTGGCACGCCAGGACCGAATTTCGGCCGACGGACCACCCCGCTCTCTCCTGGAAGGTGCGGGCGTGCCACCCGCGTGCCACACCCAACGACTGCTGACGTCCATATCCGTCCTCCTCTGTTCTCAGGAAGGCGGCACAAAAAGAGGCCCGGATCTGCAGAAACCTGCAGATCCGGGCCTCCCATCAGCCCTTTTCCGGGCCGGACGAGAACCGGTGCTTTAGAAGTCCCAGTCCTCGTCCTCGGTCTGCTCGTGCTTGCCGATGACGTACGACGAGCCCGAGCCGCTGAAGAAGTCGTGGTTCTCGTCGGCGTTCGGCGACAGGGCCGAGAGGATCGCCGGGTTCACGGCCGTGACGCTCGAGGGGAACATCGCCTCGTAGCCCAGGTTCATGAGGGCCTTGTTGGCGTTGTAGTGCAGGAACTTCTTGACGTCCTCGGTCAGGCCGACCTGGTCGTAGAGGTCCTGCGTGTACTGCACCTCGTTGTCGTAGAGCTCGTACATCAGCGAGAACGTGTAGTCCTTGATCTCGTCGCGCTTGGCCTGGTCGACCTGCTCGAGACCCTTCTGGAACTTGTAGCCGATGTAGTAGCCGTGCACGGCCTCGTCGCGGATGATGAGCCGGATGAGGTCGGCCGTGTTCGTGAGCTTCGCCCGCGAAGACCAGTGCATCGGCAGGTAGAAGCCCGAGTAGAACAGGAAGCTCTCGAGCAGGGTCGAGGCGACCTTGCGCTTGAGCGGCTCGTCGCCCCGGTAGTACTCCATGACGATCTGCGCCTTGCGCTGCAGGTTGGGGTTCTCGACCGACCAGCGGAACGCCTCGTCGATCTCCTGCGTCGAGCACAGCGTCGAGAAGATCGACGAGTAGCTCTTGGCGTGCACCGACTCCATGAACGCGATGTTCGTGTAGACGGCCTCCTCGTGCGGCGTGAGGGCGTCGGGGATCAGCGATACGGCACCCACGGTGCCCTGGATCGTGTCGAGCAGCGTGAGACCCGTGAACACGCGCATCGTGAGCTGCTGCTCCTCGGGCGTGAGCGTGTTCCACGACTGGATGTCGTTGGAGAGGGGGATCTTCTCGGGCAGCCAGAAGTTGCCCGTGAGGCGGTTCCACACCTCCACGTCCTTGTCGTCCTGGATGCGGTTCCAGTTGATCGCCTGGACGTGGTCCAGGAGCTTGACTGCTTCAGTCATCACACTTTCTCTCTCAGAAGAACCGGATCAGCCGCTCAGAGCGTGCAGCTGACGCAGCCCTCGACCTCGGTGCCCTCCAGCGCCATCTGACGCAGGCGGATGTAGTAGATCGTCTTGATGCCCTTGCGCCAGGCGTAGATCTGGGCCTTGTTGATGTCGCGCGTGGTCGCGGTGTCCTTGAAGAACAGCGTGAGCGACAGGCCCTGGTCGACGTGCTGGGTGGCGGCGGCGTACGTGTCGATGACCTTCTCGTAGCCGATCTCGTACGCGTCCTCGTAGTACTCCAGGTTGTCGTTCGTCATGAACGGCGCCGGGTAGTAGACGCGGCCGAGCTTGCCTTCCTTGCGGATCTCGATCTTCGACGTGATCGGGTGGATCGACGCCGTCGAGTTGTTGATGTACGAGATCGAGCCGGTGGGCGGCACGGCCTGCAGGTTCTGGTTGTAGATGCCGTGCTGCTGGATCGAGGCCTTCAGCGCGCGCCAGTCGTCCTGCGTGGGGATGTGGTGGCCGGCGAACATCTCCTTGACCTTGGCGGTCTTCGGCTCCCACACCTGCTCGATGTACTTGTCGAAGAACTCACCCGAGGCGTACGTCGAGTCCTCGAAGCCCTCGAACGTCACGCCGCGCTCCTTCGCGAGGTTGTTCGACGCGCGCAGCGCGTGGAACAGCACCGTGTAGAAGTAGATGTTCGTGAAGTCGATGCCCTCCTCCGAACCGTAGAACACGCGCTCGCGGGCGAGGTAGCCGTGCAGGTTCATCTGGCCGAGGCCGATGGCGTGCGAGCGGTCGTTGCCGTCCTCGATCGAGCGGACCGAGCGGATGTGGCTCTGGTCGCTGACCGCGGTGAGGGCGCGGATGGCCGTCTCGACGGTCTGGCCGAAGTCGGGCGAGTCCATCGCGAGCGCGATGTTCAGCGACCCGAGGTTGCACGAGATGTCCTTGCCGATCTGGTCGTACGAGAGGTCCTCGTTCAGCGTGGTCGGCGTGTTCACCTGCAGGATCTCGCTGCAGAGGTTGGACATGTTGATGCGGCCCTTGATCGGGTTGGCCTTGTTCACCGTGTCCTCGAACATGATGTACGGGTAGCCCGACTCGAACTGGATCTCGGCGAGGGTCTGGAAGAACTTGCGCGCGTTGATCTTCGTCTTCTTGATGCGCGGGTCGTCCACCATCTCGCGGTACTTCTCGGTGACCGAGATGTCGCCGAAGGGCACGCCGTAGACGCGCTCGACGTCGTACGGCGAGAACAGGTACATGTCCTCGTCGTTCTTGGCGAGCTCGAACGTGATGTCCGGGATCACGACGCCGAGCGAGAGCGTCTTGATGCGGATCTTCTCGTCGGCGTTCTCGCGCTTGGTGTCGAGGAAGCGCATGATGTCGGGGTGGTGCGCCGAGAGGTACACGGCGCCCGCGCCCTGGCGCGCGCCGAGCTGGTTCGCGTAGCTGAACGAGTCCTCGAGCAGCTTCATGACGGGGATGATGCCGCTGGACTGGTTCTCGATCTGCTTGATCGGGGCGCCGGCCTCGCGGATGTTCGACAGCAGCAGGGCCACGCCGCCGCCGCGCTTGGACAGCTGCAGCGCCGAGTTGATGCCGCGCGCGATCGACTCCATGTTGTCCTCGATGCGCAGCAGGAAGCAGCTGACGAGCTCGCCGCGCTGCGCCTTGCCGGCGTTGAGGAAGGTGGGCGTCGCCGGCTGGAAGCGGCCCGAGATGATCTCGGCCGCGAGCTTCATGGCCAGGTCCTGGTCGCCGTCGGCGAGCGCGAGCGCGGTCATCACCACGCGGTCCTCGAAGCGCTCGAGGTAGCGCTTGCCGTCGAACGTCTTGAGCGTGTAGCTCGTGTAGTACTTGAACGCGCCGAGGAAGGTCTCGAAGCGGAACTTCTGCGCGTACGTGAAGTCGTTGAGCTTCTGGATGAACTCGAACGGGTACTTCTCGATGACGGCGCCCTCGTAGTACTCCTTCTCGACGAGGTAGTCGAGCCGCTCCTTGAGCGAGTGGAAGAACACCGTGTTCTGGTTGACGTGCTGCAGGAAGTACTCCCGCGCGGCGCGCTTGTCGGCGTCGAACTGGATCTTCCCGTTCTCGTCGTACAGGTTCAGCATCGCGTTGAGGGCGTGGTAGTCCATCCCCTCGAACCTGACGTCGTGCTTGAAGTCCACGTCTGAGGTCACTGCAGCTTCCACCATCGTTCCAATCCTTCGCTGACGCGATCCACGTCTTCGGGCGTGCCGAACAGTTCGAGCCGATACAAGTGGGGCACGTCGCACTTGCGGCTGATGATGTCACCGGCGAGGCAGAAGCCGTCGCCGAAGTTGGTGTTGCCCGCGGAGATGACCCCGCGGATCCCGCGTCGATTGTGTTCGTCGTTCAGGAATCGGATGACCTGCTTGGGCACCGCGCCGTTGCCGTTGCCGCCCCCGTAGGTCGGCGTGACGAGCACATACGGCTCGTCGACGCTCAGCGGCTCGTCCGAGCGGTGCAGGGGGATGCGCTCGGCCCGCAGCCCGAGCTTCTCGATGAAACGCGCGGTGTTGCCCGACACGCTCGAGAAGAAGACGAGGAGCGGCACCTCGGTCGCGGTTGCGGTTGCCATGATCCCTCCCCGGATTCCTGAGCTGCCTCGAAGGGCTGTTCCCGACGGCGCCGAAGCCGGCGACCCGGCCGACGCGTCGGTCAGGCCAGGCGCGCGGCGAGCTCGTCGATCTTGTCGGGGCGGAAGCCCGACCAGTGGCCCTCGTCGGTGACGACGACCGGCGCCTGCATGTAGCCGAGGGCCTTGACCTGCTCGAGAGCAGCCGGGTCCTGCGACAGATCGGTGACCTCGTACTCGATGCCCTTGGAGTCCAGAGCGCGGTACGTGGCCGTGCACTGGACGCAGGACGGCTTGGTGTAGACCGTGATCGCCATGTTGCTGTTCCCCTCAAGATCTGTGCTGTGCCGGCGTAACCTCCGCCGGGAGCTCAATACTACATATGGGTACCGACATTCAGATGCACCACAAGGGGTAGTAGTTACATCCATGTGATTTTCCACCGCTCTCCACCGCTTGCCCACAGGTCTGTGCACCGATTCGTCCACAGCTCGGAGGGCCGGAGCGCCCGCGGAATCGCCTGATCGCCGGGCATTCGGCGCCCCGTCCCCGCGGCTCTCCACAGCCCGGACGATACGGCGGACCACCGACATCCGAACTTCTGTGGAGAGGCTGCGTCGGCGTGTCGCGGCGTGTCGCGCAGGGCGGGCCGCGCAGGCGCACGCACAGCGCGCGCGGGGTAGCGTTGACACCTGTGGCGGGGTACCGGGATCTTCTGCGCACGCGGGGCGTCGCGCGCATCATCGCAGCGCAGCTGACGGCACGCTTCCCCGGCGGCATGATGTCGCTGGCCGTGCTGCTGCACATCGAGCACCTCACGCACTCCTACGGCGCGGCCGGCACCGTGCTGGCCGCCACGTCGATCGGCCAGGCCGTGGCGGGGCCGCTCACGAGCCGGTGGATGGGCGCGTGGGGCATGCGGCCCGTGCTGCTGCTCACCACGGGCGTGCAGGCCGTCGCGCTGCTGCTGCTGGCGCTCGTGCCGCTGCCCGTCGCGGCGCTCATCGCGTGCGGCCTCGTCATCGGCCTGTCGACCCCGCCCGTGCAGCCGGCCGTGCGCACGATCTATCCCAAGATGGTCAACGCCTCGCGCCTGACGCGGCTGTTCTCGCTCGACGCGTCGCTGCAGGAGATCATCTGGGTGGTCGCGCCCGTGCTCACGACGTTCGTCGCGATCCAGATCAGCACGGTCGCCGCGCTGCTGCTCATCATCGTGTTCCTGCTCGCGGGCGGCGCGTGGTTCATCTTCTCCCCCGAGGTCGGCCGGGTGCGCATCCCGCGCAGCCGCCATCCGCTCGGCCGCGTGCTGCGCAAGCCGCCCGTGATCCTGTCGACGGTGGTCGGCGTCGTCATGCTCGCCGCGATCTCGTCGCTCGAGACCGGCGTGGTCGCGGCCTACGGCGAGGGCGGGCTGGAGTCGGGGCTCATCCTCGCGGTCTTCGCGGCCGGCAGCCTCGCCGGCGGGCTCGGCTTCGGGCACCTGCCCATGGGACCGTGGTCGGCCGCCCGCCGCCTCGCCATCATGGCGTTCGGCATCGCGCTCACCCTCTTCTCGCTGAACGCCTGGTGGCTGGGCTTCTCGGTGCTCGTGGCCGGCATGGGCATCGCGCCGGTGTTCGCGCTGACGTTCTCGATCGTCTCGGCGAGCGTCAAGTTCAGCGAGACGGCCGAGGCGTACGGCTGGCTGAACACGGGCCAGCTGATCGGCGCGGCACTCGGATCGGCGATCGCCGGCTTCGTGATCGACGGCGTGGGCCCGGCGGCGGCGTTCTGGGTCGCGACGGGCTTCGCGGTGCTGTGTGTGCTCCTCGCCGCCGCGTGCGTGCGCGGCTTCCCCGACCTGCGCGGGCGCGACGCCAGCCCCCAGCCCGACACGGGCATGATCCAGACGGTCACCGGCTCGTTCCGCATGCCCTGAGCCCGACCCCACCCGCAGAGCTCGACCCACCTCTGGAGGACAGCATGCGCCGACTCACCGTCACCGACACGCTCATCCACATCACCGCGACGCGGACGGCGCAGGGCGATGTTCACGTCGCGGGCGCCGTCATCACCGCCGACGCCGGCGAGCACCCCGACGCCGACGTGATCGACGGTCGGGGCGCGGCGACCGTGCCCCTGTACGTCGAGACCGTCCTCGCGCCGCCCTTCTCCGCGGACGCCGCCACCTTCGATCTCGTCCCGGGCAACCCTGCGACCTTCGCGGTGATCGAGGGCGCGGTGCGCGCCGAGCAGATCCGGCACATGCTCGTCGTGAGCCCGCGCGCGCTGCGCGCGGTGGTCGTTGACGGCACGCTCGTCGCGCGCGACGGGGAGCCCACCCGCGCCGCCGGGACCGACGCGCTCGCGGCGGAGGACCCACGCCTGGGGGCATGGACGGACGCGGGCAGGGACATGACGCAGTTCCTCACCCGGGACGGCCGTTACAGCGAGACCCGTGGCGGGCGCCGCGACGCGTACACGGGTCGCTTCTGGCTGGACGGGGACCGCATCACGTACCTCGACGACACGGGGTTCTGGGCGTTCGGGCAGTACGTGGGCGGCGTCCTGCACCACGCCGGATTCGTCCTGCGCCGTGACGCGGCGGCATCGGCTCACCCGTGAGGCAGCCGACCCAACGCCTGCTGCCCCGTCCCGCCCCTCCCCCGCCGTTCTAGGCTGGCGGCATGACCGCTTCCGGGGACGCCGCGGGCTTCGAGCCCGCCGACCACCTGCCCGACGAGCTGCTCGAGCGCATCCGCGGCCGCGCCGCGCGCGTCGACGCCGACAACGTCTTCCCCGACGACGATCTCGCGGAGCTGCGGGATGCCGGGTACCTCGCGATCCTCGTGCCCGCCGACCGCGGCGGCGCCGGGCTCAGCCTCGCGCAGGCCTCCGTGCTGCAGCAGCGGCTCGCGACGGCCGCGCCCGCCACGGCGCTCGCGATCAACATGCACCTCGTCTGGACGGGCGTGGCGAAGGTGCTGCGCGACCGCGGGATCGACGACCTCGCCTTCGTGCAAGAGGGCGCCGCGGCCGGCGAGGTGTTCGCGTTCGGGATCAGCGAGGCCGGCAACGACCTCGTGCTCTTCGGCAGCGACACCGTCGCCGAGCCGCGCCCCGACGGGGCCTACGCGTTCACGGGAACGAAGATCTTCACCTCGCTCGCGCCGGTGTGGACCCAGCTCGGCCTGCACGGCCTGGACGCTTCCGATCCCGACGACCCGCGGCTCGTGTTCGCGTTCGTGCCGCGCTCCGACGCCGTGGTCACGCGCGACGACTGGGACACCCTCGGCATGCGCGGCACCCAGAGCCGCACCACCGAGCTGCACGGCGCCGTCGCGCCGGCCGAGCGCGTCGTGCGCCTCGTGCCGCCGGGGCCGTCCCCCGATCCGCTCGTCTTCGGCATCTTCGCCGTGTTCGAGCTCCTCCTCGCCTCGGTGTACACCGGCATCGCGCGCCGCGCCCTCGACCTGGCCGTCGAGACGGCCGGCCGGCGCCGCTCGAAGAAGACAGGACTCGCGTACGCGCAGGACCCGGACATCCGCTGGCGCGTGGCCGAAATGGGCCTGGCCTACGACGCGCTGCCGCCGCAGATCACCGCCCTCGCGGGCGACGTCGACGAGGTCGCCGACCACGGCGCCCGCTGGTTCACGCTGCTGTCGGGCGTGAAGCACCGCGCCACGGCCGCGGCGAAGCGGATCGTCGACGAGGCGATGCTCGTCGCGGGCGGCTCGTCGTACTTCGCGTCGAACGAGCTCTCGCGCCTGTACCGCGACGTGCTGGCGGGCGCCTTCCATCCCTCCGATCCGGAGTCGGCGCACGCGACCGCGGCGTCGTACTGGCTCGGGCCGCTCGGGTCCTGACGCGGGCGCGGCCCAGCGGCCCGGCGTCAGCGGCCGTCGAAGTCGAAGGCGCGCAGCAGCTCCTCGACGGCCTGCTCGCGGTTGTCGCCCCCCGTCTCGAACATGTGGGTGACGTGCGTGCGCAGGTGGTTCTCCAGCAGCAGCCGATTGAGCGATTCGAGGGAGCGCTGGATGGCGCGCGACTGCGTGATGATGTCCATGCAGTAGTCCTCGTTCTCGATCATCCGGCCGAGGCCGCGCAGCTGGCCCTCCAGGATCCTCGTCCGGTGCAGCGCGCGCTTCTGGATGTCTTCGATCACGCAGGTCACTGTACTCGGCACGCCCGGGTGTCGGCTCCGTTTCGGCATGCCAGGATGACCGCATGACCCGCACGCCGACCGAGTTGCTGTCCCCGGCCGATCGCGAGCGGCGCCGCGCCCTGCGGCGCATGAAGGCGGTTGCGCTCGGGGCGCTGCTGGCCACCGCGATCCTCTTCGCGGTCGGCTTCGTGTGGCAGGACGAGGTGCCGGCGCTCGCCTACGTGCGCGCCGCCGGCGAGGGCGGCATGGTCGGCGCCGTGGCCGACTGGTTCGCCGTGACGGCGCTGTTCCGCAGGCCGATGGGGCTGCCGATCCCGCACACGGCGATCATCCGCACGCGCAAGGACGAGATCGGCCGCTCGCTCGGTGAGTTCGTGGAGACGAACTTCCTCTCCTCACCCGTGGTGCGCGCCAAGCTGGAGGGCACGCCCATCTCATCCCGCCTCGGCGCGTGGCTGTCCGAGCCCGCGCACGCCGAGCGCGTCGCGTCGGAGGGCGCGGCGATGGCGTCGGGCGTGCTCTCGGCGCTGAGCGACGACGACGTGCAGGACGTGATCGAGTCGCTCGCGCGCGAGCACTTCATCGACCCCGACTGGGGCGCGCCGCTCGGCACGTGGCTGGAGCGGCTGGTCGATGCCGACGCGCACCGCGCGGCCGTGGACCTGGCCGCCGAGAGCGTCGCCGGCTGGCTCGCGGGCAACCGCGCGATCTTCGACGGGCTCGTCTCCGGGCGGCTGCCCTCGTGGGTGCCGTCGCTCGCGCACCGGTTCGTCGACGACACCGTCTACCGCGAGGCGGTGGCGTTCGTCGACGCCGTACGCGCCGATCCGCATCACCCGGCACGGCGTGCCGTGAGCGCTTACCTCGGCCGGCTGGCGCAGAGCCTGCAGCACGACGACGCGACCCGACGAAAGCTGGCCGAGGCGAAGGAGTCGGTGTTCGACAGCCCGCGGGTGCGCGAGCTCGCCGGCGCCGCGTGGGGCACGGCCAAGGCGGGCCTCGTGCGCTCGCTCGAGGACCCGGCGAGCCCGTTGCGCGAGCGGGTGCGCGATGCGCTGGTCGACGTCGGGCAGCGACTCGAGACCGACCCGGCGCTGCAGGCGAGGGTGGACGGATGGATCACCGACGCCGCGGTGTTCCTCGTCGACCGCTACCGCCACGACATCGCGTCGCTGATCACCGACACCGTGGAGCGCTGGGACGCCGAGGAGACGAGCGAGAAGATCGAGCTCATGGTCGGCCGCGACCTGCAGTACATCCGGCTCAACGGCACGGTCGTGGGCGCGCTGGCCGGAGTGGCCATCTTCACGGTCGCGCACGCCCTGCTGGGCTGATCGCCTCAGTCGACCTTCGCGATCGTGCCGCCGGTGAGGCGCACGAGCTCCTCGAACGTGAGCGGGAAGACGGAGTGCGCCGTGCCGGCGGCGGCCCACAGCTGCGGGTAGGCCGCCAGGTGCTCGTCGACGATCGTGCGGATGGGCGCCGGGTGCCCGGTGGGAGCGACGCCGCCGATCACCTGCCCCGTCGCGGCGACCACCTGGTCGGGCTTGGCCCGCCGGATCTCGGCGAGGCCCAGACCTGGATCGTGTCAGATTAGTGCCCCACGCCCGGCCGGAGTGCGGCGATGATGTC